>JAJZEE010000017.1 GCA_021805735.1 Bacillota bacterium | reverse complement strand
ACTTCAAATGGAGAGCCGGATGCGGTGAAAGTCGCAAGTCCGGTTCGGGGAAGGGCTCGGGCGCCAAACTGCCCCCTCACAGGGGTGGGTCGGCTCGGGCCTATTCTACGGAATGAAGGAAGGCGTATTCAGTGACCAGTATTCGCAGTGATGATTTCCACCGCCACATGGGTGTGTATGGGATTTGCGTTAGAAAGAATCAATTACTCGTTATTGAGAAGACCCTAGGTCCATACACTGGACAATACGATTTGCCTGGAGGAAGACCAGAGAATTACGAATCGCTGACACAGACCATCGTACGGGAGTTTTATGAAGAAACTGGGTTCGTAGTAAGTAATACAAAACAATTAGGCGTTTGTGATTTTAACGTACTTTGGACCCTTAAGGATAACACTGCCGAGCAATTACACCACATTGCGATAATGTACGAAGTAGAAGTTGACACTGAACAAGACCCTCGTTCTATCAAGACATTTGTTGGACAGGATTCTAAAGCCGCCAAATGGGTTCCGGTAACTGACCTAACATCATCGAATTCATCCCCGCTTGTTATGAATGCAGTAAAATGGTTCATTTCACGCATATTTCCCGTGAACGATGGATTCTTCGATTACCGAGAATAATGTTAGTGAACTTATTGGACTTATGGGCGCGAATGCGCAGTACAGGAACAGGCAGGCGGGTAGGCTAGGATTTCTCAGGCACATGGCGAACGCAATCCATTCCCGCTTATACGATCCGTAGGCTCGCAAAGATGAAGGTGCGTTGTGGACTGGCGCTGTGTGTGTGATGCTGGCAGAGGCGACACTTAGACGCTAACGCGAGGGATTGCGCGCGCCCGTTGGACTTTGAAAAAGGGACATCGCAAAAAGCTCTGTCAAGATACCGATTGACTTGACCATGTTGCGCGTAGTAACTTAAGTAAAGATCGTATTATAGGGGATGTTTCTATGTCGGGAAGCGTTGTTCTTCGTTAGCCAACTGCATATCTGTGCACACATGACCAACTAGCCCTGCGTGAGCGGATGACTCTCATCGGCTGACCAATAGGATTGTTTCGGTGTGCATTGCAGAGAAGAACAACGGTAAAATCGCGCTGCGTAAACACGATGTTTGACTGATATCGTCTACGGGCCCGTGCGTTGCGCACGGGTTTTTTATGTCTTCAGATCGGCAGGCTCTGGATCGTCTGCGGCGCCAACTTGGTTGGATGAGGACAGACGGTACAGGCATCGTCAAACAGGCGAACGATAACCACGCGTTGGTTCTCGTTCGCCTGTTTTTTTGTTTATGCAAGGAGAGAAAAGGGGAGTTCCGAATGTTGTCGAGTGCATTTAGCCTGCTGGATTATGACAAGATTAAGACTCGGTTGCTGTCGCACACCGTTTCCCATCTGGGACGACAGCAGGTTGAAGCGTTGACGCCGTCTGCCGATGTACGACAAATCAAGCGCTGGTTGACGGAGACGGAGGAGGCGATGCGTGTCATTGCCTCTTCGAGCGTGCCCATCCCTTCCTTGGACGGGATTCATGCCATCATGCAGTCAATCAACAAGGGGATGGTTTTGGGAACCGTTCAAATTACCCAATTCGCCCGCTTCCTTGATGGGATGGAACAGTTGCGATTGTACATGGCCAGAAAGAGCGACGTCGCTCCTGTCGTGAGCTCGTACGCGTTATCGCTGGTATCGTTGCCCGACTTGCGCGCCGAAATCGCACGCTGCGTGGAACACGAGGAAGTTCTGGATGGCGCCAGTCACGAGTTGGCCCGTATTCGCAAGCAAATACGCATTGTAGAGGAACGGGTGCGTCGGAAAATAGAGGTCGTCCGGCAGAAATACAGGGCGTACTTGCAAGAAGCATTTGATGTCACTCGAGGCGGGCGCTTCGTGCTGGCGGTGAAGCGTGAGCATAAGCGAATGGTTAAGGGATCAGTCCTGGATGAATCAGCAAGCGGGCAAACGCTGTTCGTGGAACCGGAGGAGGTCATGGTTCAGCACGATCAGTTGTCCGCGCTGCATCATGAAGAGGAGCAGGAAGTGTCGAGAATACTCAGTGTCTTGACAGAAAGTATTGAGCAGAGTCAGCGTACCACGGTGCGCAATCTCGAAATTGTAGGACATTACGACTTCTTGTTTGCCAAGGCGAAGTTGGCCAAAACGATGGACGCGCGATCGGTGGAACTGAATGTTGAGGGACATATCAAGATCTGCCGTGGACGCCACCCGATGCTCGAACGAGAGGCAGAGCCGCTCGATTTTACGATCGGCGAAAGCTATCAGGCGCTCATCATCACCGGTCCGAACACTGGCGGCAAAACCGTTGCCCTCAAAACCATCGGTCTGCTCACGCTGATGGCCCAGTCTGGCTTGCTGGTTCCTGTTGGACCGGGAACTGAGTTGACGGTTTTTGAACACATTTTGGTTGATATCGGGGACGGGCAAAGCATGGATCACTCTCTGAGCACGTTTTCTGCACATGTGACCCGTCTGATTGAAATTCTGAAGTATGCAGGCCCTCGCTCTTTGGTGCTGCTTGACGAATTGGCGGCTGGAACTGATCCGGGCGAAGGAATCGGATTGTCTATTGCGGTTCTTGAGGCGCTTTACGGCCTGAAGGCAACGATTGTAGCCACGACCCATTTCAATGAAATTAAACAATTTGCTGAAGGCGCGCCTGGATTTGAAAATGCAAGGATGGAGTTTGACGCGCAGACATTACAGCCACTATATCGACTCCAGATTGGCGTGGCAGGACAGAGCTATGCGCTCATCATTGCAGAAAAACTGGGAGTTTCCGAGCGAATCGTGCAGCGTGCCCGTTCCTTGGCCGAATCACAGCAAACGATTGTGAGAGGTCGACCGGACTCTTCTCGATCCTCCGCTGAGGTGAAGAGAGGCGCGTCGACGGCAGGACCAACTGAATCAGCGGCTTTGGCGGAACGTGGAGGGAAAGCTGCGGATCAACCATCATACCAGTCGGGCGACCGTGTATGGATTCGGTCCTGGAAGTGCAGTGGCATTTATGCAGGCCCTGCGGATGATCGGGGCAAAGTCATCGTCGTGGTCAAGAAGCAAAAACGGATCATTCACCGTAAGCGCCTGGCGCCGTATCTGTCCCGAGAGACATTGTACCCGCCAGACTATGACTTGGACATTGTACTGGAATCGAAGGAGGTTCGTCGTGCGCATAAAAGCATGTCAAAACGTCACGTGGAGGGGTTGAGCATTGATGAGCATTGATGAGCATTGATGAGCATTGATGAGCATTGATGAGCATTGATGAAGCAAACGGGAATATCCGAACGGAACATCTGTCTGGAGAGCCGCCGCTGTCGATCTGCATTCGGGGGGAGCGTGCATCCGATGCGCGAGCCATTGCAGATGTGCACGTCCATGCATTTGATGAAGGGCTGGACATGGGAGTCGTGTCATTGGTTTCCGCTCTTCGCCTAAGTTCGACGTACAATCCTGTACTTTCCCTGGTTGCAGAGGTGGAAGGCAAAGATGGCACAATGCCCGATTCCGGCGGACAAATCATCGGCCATCTTATGTTTACGCCTGTGTCTATCCTGCTTGGCGGACAACAGGTCGAAGCAGCCATTTTGTCTCCCGTGGGTGTTCTCCCCATGTGGCAGAGACGAGGAATTGGCAGTCGGCTCATCCGCGAAGGCCATCGCCGATTGCGTGAGTTACATGTAGATATGGTGGTAGTGCTTGGGCATTCGGAGTATTATCCGCGATTTGGTTACCGCACACACATGTACGGAACGTGCGGAGTCGTGAGCGACCGTCGGAACGTCAAGATCGCCGCTTCCGCTGACTGCTATCAGAACAAACTCTATCAGATTCGAAGGATTCGGTCAGAGGACATACCCCTCCTTTTCTCCTGGTGGGAGCAGTGGCTTGGCGATGTTGACCTCTCGATTCGCCCAGGCTCATCGTCCCTTGATTGGCTGAGTTCCGACAAGCGCACCATGGCAGGGATTTTGTGCGAGCGTGATGAGCCGATTGGCTACGTGCGGGTAGACAGTACGAACCCAGAGCACATCCGATGTATTCTGCCAAGCGGCGCTGATGCACTGGAGCGTATGCTCAGTTGGCTGTTTGGTCGGTGCGACGGACATGTGCAGGAATTGACTCTTCCGCTCCATCCTGATTCGCAAATGGTAAGGCGGTCGCGACAACCCTGTAGACCCGTCATGCAAAGTTGGGCGGCCGGCATGATCTGTCCACTGAATCCGGATCATGCGGCGGTGGCTGCCTATTGTGATGGTGTGTCGCAGGGGACGCGGAATCCCGGTCTGGTTATTTGGCCCGGATCGTTTGATGTCACGTAAAGCAGTGGGGCAGTAACGTGAAGAAGGTCTAATTCGTGGGAGAGATGCAGGGGGTTTCCGAGTGATACCCATGGCTCTGTGTGCACAGACTGCTTCGAATGAAGCCATCTGAATGAGGTCCGCGGGTTCGCCTGTCCACTCTAACACTCACCGGGAATAGAGCAGTATGATGTTGGAGAATGTTCCTGCGGATAAGGGGTGGGTAGAGACATAAGCTTCCTGTAATATTCCAAACCAGATCTGTTTGACAGTCAGCTGATCGAAAAATTGAAGAGGGGTGTTTCTTGATGACAAATAGTAGAACGAATCCTAAGGTCGATGAATTTTTAAGTAAAGCTAAAACATGGAAGCAAGAATATGAGAAGTTGAGAAATATCGTTCTTGACTGTGAGCTGACCGAAGAATTTAAGTGGATGCATCCTTGTTACACGTTTGAGAAAAGAAACATAGTTTTAATACATGGGTTTAAAGAATATTGCGCGCTTCTGTTTCACAAAGGTGCCTTGTTACAGGATGCCCATGGGATTCTGATCCAACAAACGGAGAATGTACAGGCGGCGCGCCAGATTCGGTTCACCAATATTCAGGAAGTCGTTGAAATGGAAACCATCTTGAAAGCCTATATTTATGAAGCCATTGAAGTCGAAAAATCCGAATTGGAAGTGAATTTCAAGAAGACGACAGAATTCATCATTCCTGAAGAATTCCAAAATAAACTCGATGAAATCCCGGCCTTGAAAACTGCTTTTGAAGCATTGACGCCGGGACGGCAAAGAGCATACATTCTTCATTTTTCTGAACCCAAACAATCCAAAACTCGAGAGTCAAGGGTTGAAAAATGGCTGCCGGCAATTCTCGATGGAAAGGGATTAAATGACTAGTATATTCTCCTTGAACTAACGGCGGCGAGAGTGCCACAACACCCGTGAGCCAGAGCGGCGTATAATTATGAGTAACGTCGATACTGTCGTTACTGGACTATCGGACAGTTTTGTTTGGTGAAGATACTACATCTCCAATAGTGCTTGTTCAGCGTTTCGACGAAGGGGATGATTTTGTGAAACGATTAACAAATAGGATTACGATTGTTACTGGTACTAGCCGAGTAAACGGTATTGGTACTGCAATATGTAGAGAATTAGCCCGAGAAGGAGCAGATATTTTTTTCACTCATTGGTCAAAGTATGACCGCCTGATGGAGTATTTCATTGAGGATGATTCCGATTGGCCACAGCATTTGATGAAAGAGATCCGCAGTCTTGGAGTACGATGCGAATCCATGGAATTGGATTTATCGCAACCAGATGCACCAAGGAAACTGCTCGATGAAGTCCAGGAGAAATTAGGTTCCCCATCAATTCTTGTGAATAATGCGACGCATTCCGTTGACGTGGACTTTCGTTCGATTAGCGCGGAAATTCTCGATGCTCATTACAGTGTGAATGTAAGAGGCACATGTCTTTTGACTGTAGAGTTTGCTCGTCAAATTGAGGGCAAACATGGTGGGCGAATCATTAACATGGTGTCAGGGCAAGACAAGTCGCCTGAGCCCGGAAATTTAGCATATGTTGCAACAAAAGGTGCGATTTCCACGTTCACCAAATCAGTCGCTCTTGCATTGGCGCCACTTAAAATCACGGTTAATGCCGTAGATCCCGGACCGACGGACTCCGGGTGGATGAGTGGCGAATTAAAAGAGGTCTTGTTGCCAAAATTCGCGATGGGTCGAATTGGCGAACCTCGTGATGCGGCAAAGTTAATCGTTTTTCTGGCGAGTGATGAGTCGGAATGGATTACCGGGCAGATTATTCATTCCGATGGTGGTTTCTGGTGATTTAGCTTACTCAGTCGCCCCTGCAGTTTGTTCTTCAAATAACGGCGGCGTTAGGTCAAATGGGATAAGGCCACTACACGTTGCGCCAGGTTCCCGACGGGGTTTCGTATACGAAATGGTGGATCGGTTTGAATTTCCCGTCTGGCTCTTTCGTCCACGCTCCAAGGTACGACCAGGTCATGAAGTACACGAAACTGACTCGTCAGCAGATAGAGGAATTGAACCGACAGAAGCATTGAGGCGTCCACTTGACGTGATCGGCGGCAGGCCAAATTCGCGGCGTCGGCCTGCACAGCCCAAAAAGCGTGGGAATCGCGACAGCTCATTCGGAGTCGTGAACCATGGTTGTGTCTGCCACGAATCGCCCCCACCATGCAAGCCCACGACCACCCTCGTGGAAGGAACCCAGCTTGCCTTGCGGCGGCTGGGTGTTTTGATGTCTATAGACGTGCTCTCGGGCAAGGATTTATAATGGCAAGTGAGTCGATCCAGTTTCTTCTTGAACTAAAGGGAATGCGCATTAAAGAAGACTAAACGCCCACAAAAAGTCGACCAAGAGTGCCGTTCCGTGAGCGGCGCTGTCAATTGGATCTTTAGCCAATAATTAGCGATCTAAAAATGCATGCAAACGGATCGCCCGGAAAGGAGAAACGGCATCCATGACAGGGGCTCACTGTAAAGTCTGCGGGCGCCCAATGAAAAGTGCTGATAGTATTCGTCGCGGGGTCGGTCCTTCTTGCGCCAAGCACTATCCTCCTGCTGATCTTGCCAAGCACGCATCAGAAAGCATTCGCAAACAAGCCGACGACATATACGCAACGGCACGGGCGGCCATACGTGAAATGCGGTCTGAGCCCAACCCATATTTAAGCCTGTATTTAGCACATCTTGCCATCGAGAAAATGTTGAAGTGCGTAATATGGAGCCGGGATAAGAGGTTTGAACATGGTCATGATTTGGTCACTCTTTTTCGAAGAGCCTTGTCCGATGAATCGCCGCCAGATTGGATTCGTGAGTTCGCACAAAAATTAAATGCTTTTCAGACAGCAGGGAAATACCCCGCAGAAATGGATATTATCATCAGTCGCACGGACAGGGGCTTTATAGAAAGCGCACTGTCCAAAATGGAGGAGGTGCTGGCATGGCTTTCAAACAAAATGATTTGACAGAATGGGGGAAAGCCTATCTGGAGCGGCTTCATGAAATCATGCAGGTTGAATCGATTTGGCTGTTCGGCTCGCGAATCCGGGGCGATGCAACAGAAGAAAGCGATCTGGATGTTGCCGTGGTTTCTCATGAATTCGATGGGGACTATTTAGAGGCTTATGGGAAAGCCAATGGAGTGTTTTGGCATTTCGATACCCCCTGTGACATCGAGGTTCATGGACTTGGTGTTAAAGATTTCCAGAATGGCGGCCCTTTGGTGGAGGAAATCCAGCGTTATGGAATTAAAATCCACTCATCGGGAAAACCATGCGAACGAACCAACCCGCGGCCGTAGCTGTGAGGAGGCCGTGCGGGAGGCAACCCACAATGGTATACTTGCTGTGCCGAGATCTACAGTACCAAATGGATTACTCTGGTTAGGATTGTGGCGGTGTGGCGCGGCCCACATCGTATACCAAGCGTGACCAGCGAGGTGAACCGAAGTGATTGCCACTCATTTTGGCTGGACGTCCGATTCGTTTGACCTGGGAGTAAACACGGCGCGAAGGTCGAATTTCGTATACAGCATCTTCTCTGTTCTTACTTTCCATACCTCTTTACTGTCGTGCATCGGGTCGGCTCTCGCAAAGCGTCTGGCCGAGGCTGGAGTGCGTCTGGAGGAGATTGCAAAACACTTAGAGCCATCGGCGCGAGAGTTGGGGCGGCCTGTGAATGGGATTGGATGAGAGGGCGCCCCAGTCGGCCTGCCGCTGGAGAGTTGGCCCACCATATGGATCTTCCGTTTGGAAGGAGGGGAAACTCCGGATGGGATTCGTTTGGGTTGGGCCGTTCTATCTGCCGCTGAATACGACCTGGACAGGAGTACTGAGTCGTTCCATCCCTCCCGCACGGTAAGCAGCCACAGTGAAGGATCCGGTCTCTCCAGGCGAAACGCGGGGCTGACAATATTCCGTGATTTTCCCCCGAGGGATGTAACCAGGATGATGGAACGAGACCCGCTGTCCTTCTTCCAAATCGCCCGTCTCATTGATCCTCTGTCACGTTCACCTCATTGACCAAATGCAAATACCGATCAAACAACCATTCGGTCGCCTCCGCCGTAATTCGAATAAACGGTTCTTCGTCACCTTGTTCCACGTCATCGAGTGCATTCATGTACTTGTCTCGGTTCTCTGATGTATACAAAGCTGGTGGGTAGCCGCGTTGCATCAGCATATAGTTCACCAGTAACCTGCACGTTCGGCCGTTTCCGTCCACGAACGGATGGATCCGCGCCAATCGAATGTGAGCTTTAGCTGCAAGCACAACGGGGTGATCCTTAGCCTCTTTGAGCCATGTTTCGAGTTCTTCCATGAGGCTCGGCACTTTCCGCCAGTTGGGTGGGATATGTTTGGCGCCTTGGATAAATACCGGGACTCTACGATAGTATCCGGCATCCTCCTTCAAAATCCCCTTCATCAGAATTCGGTGGAATTCCATGATGAGCTTTTCTGACGCCGGCTCCTTGTTCTCCACAGCCTTGTCAAGCCAATCCAGAGCCTCGTTCGCATTGATGACTTCCAGATGGTCGCGCAATGGTTTTCCATGAACCGTGATGCCGTGTTGCAACACGGCTTGTGTCTCTCTCAGGGTGAGCGTGTTGCCTTCGATGGCCGTGGTCTCGTGCGTGTAACGGAGCCGGAAGTCTTTGATTAAACTCCGCACGGAAGCGGATGGAAGCGGACGCGCTGTGTCCAATATGGTTTTTTTTGTGTCCAATCGCTTCAATAGACCGTTCAGGCTCATGATCTTCGCCTCGCTTCATTCTTCGGGAAAATATTGAATCAACTCACAAACGGTTATATTCAATGCCTTGCAGAGCCTATCCAAAGTCGGATAATCAATCCTTTGATTTTTTTCGTTGACTAAGCTGGAGATTGTATTTCTGCTGACTCCAGCCATATCCGCTACCTCAGCGTTGGTTAATTTGCGTTCCCACATGATTTTTCCCAGCATGCAACGAATCATCGGCCACCCACCTGCACATCTAAATTTATCTGTGTACAACTAGTTTACAAGTCGAACTGTTCTGATTATGGCGATCTTAACAATACAAGAATGTTATGCAAAAAACAAGGTAGGCGTATACGATGTGCGGTCGCAAGTCCTGGATGATTCTACATCGCGAACGGGAAGTAAAATTGACGAGAACCAAAAGATATGTAAAATAAGCATTAGTGTCAGCACTCTTTGGTGTTGAGTGCTAATTCGTTGATGTAGGCATCAGGGAGAGACCAAATGTACATTGAGACAGGTGAAAGGAGACGTTCCTGTGGAAAAAACGCCATTTAAGGCGGAATCGAAACGGATGTTAGAGTTGATGATTAATTCCATCTACTCTCATCGTGAAATTTTTTTGAGGGAATTGATTTCAAACGCGAGCGATGCGATTGATAAGATCTACTACAAGGCACTGACGGATCCCACCTTAGTCTTTGATCAAGATAATTACTACATAAAGGTGGTGGCTGACAAGGCAACCCGAACATTGACGATTTTGGATACGGGCATTGGCATGTCCAAAGATGAACTCGAAAATAACCTTGGCGTGATTGCCCAAAGTGGGTCTTTGACTTTTAAGCGTGACAATGAAGCGAAAGATGGGCATGACATTATCGGGCAATTTGGTGTTGGTTTTTATTCCGCATTTATGGTTGCCGACGAAGTCATGGTCATCAGCAGAGCTTTAGGGAGCGAAACTGCGTTTAAGTGGGAATCGTCCGGGGTGGACGGATACACGATCGCGGCAGATCAAAAGGATGCCGTGGGTACGGAGATTATTTTAAAAATCAAAGAGAGTACAGAAGACGAGAACTACGACGATTACCTGGACGAATATCGATTGAGATCGATGATTAAGAAGTACTCTGATTTCATCCGTTATCCGATAAAAATGGATGTGACGAAACATAGGCCGAAGGAAGGCAGCGAAGGCGAATTCGAAGAATATCGGGAAGAACAAACGATCAACAGCATGGTTCCGATTTGGAGAAAGAATAAGAATGAGCTCACGGATGAAGACTATGAAAATTTCTACATGGAGAAGCATTACGGCTTTGACAAGCCCTTAAAACATATCCACATCAGCGTAGATGGCGCTGTGAGCTATAACGCCATTTTGTATATCCCTGAGAAGACCCCCTTTGACTATTATACAAAGGAATTTGAAAAGGGATTGGAGCTGTATTCAAACGGCGTGCTCATCATGAGCAAAAGCCCAGACCTGCTTCCGGATTATTATAGTTTTGTGAAAGGCATGGTCGATTCAGAAGATTTGTCGCTGAACATATCCAGAGAGATTCTGCAGCAGGACAAGCAACTCCAATTAATCGCTAAAAACATCAAGAGTAAAATTACCAGTCAATTGCAACGCCTGTTAAAGGACGATAGAGAGAAATATGAAGCGTTTTACAAGTCTTTTGGCACACAGTTGAAGTACGGGGTTTACAGTGATTATGGAAGTAACAAAGACGTGTTGCAGGATCTCTTGATGTTTTACTCGTCGAAAGAAAAGAAAATGGTCACTTTGGATGAATACGTTTCACGAATGCCGGAAGAGCAAAAGTACATTTATTACGCCACAGGCGAAACGTATGAAAGGATTGACAAGTTGCCCCAGACGGAACTTGTGATCGATAAAGGATATGAGATTCTGTACCTCATTGAAGATATCGACGAGTTCGCCATCAAAATGCTGATGACGTACAAAGAAAAGGAATTCAAGTCGGTATCCAGCGGCGATTTAGGCATTGAAGCTGACGAGAGTCAGGAGCAGACGGAGCAAGAGGCGCATGAAAACCAAGCTATGTTTGACGAAATGAAAAAGATTCTAGCCGACAAGGTGAAGGATGTCAGGATTTCCAAGCGACTCAAGAACCACCCTGTATGCTTGACGGCTGACGGCGATCTCACCATAGAAATGGAGAAGGTACTGAAAGCCATGCCGAACAACCAAAACGTCAAGGCTGAAAAGGTGTTGGAAATCAACATCAACCACGATGTGTTTCAATCGCTGAGAGCGGCTTTTGAACACGACAAGGAGAAATTAAATCTCTACACGAATCTGTTGTACAATCAAGCATTGCTGATTGAAGGACTGCCAATCCATGATCCGGTCGATTTTACCAACGATATTTGCAAAATCATGGTGTGATGCTTCAAGACTGCGGCAGAAACTGTTTCTTAGAGCCAGGAGGAGCATCTTCTCGATGCTCCTTTGTTGCTGTATTGACAGTCAACTGAGAAAGGTCGCCAGTTCCTTCGAGGCAGGTCGTAGATGATACACCGCGTCATTCAAGACAAGCAAAAAACCATGATAGGCTTAAGCCCAAATGGCAAGCAGCAGGAATCAGCACTCCCGATTTGCTGATTTGCAGTTCCAAGCGCTACCGCGGGAGCCGGGGCACCTACACACTCCAAAGTCGGGTTATTGACGAAACAAGGAGTAGGCGAGAAGTTGCTCGGGCGCGTGCAGCCAACTGACTCCGCGTACTTAGAGAATCCGCAAAACTCCTTCGGCTGTCGCTAAGACCTCCGTGGGACAGAATTCCCCTGTTGATACTAAAAGTTTCTAGTCGTGGTCAAGCACAGGGCATCCTGAAAATGTAAATCCTTTCGTGTATCCTCAAGAACATTCTCTGTAAACCACCTTGGTGTAAGTAAGTCGATAATGTGAAGAATTCCTGAAATTGCGAATGCTTCGTCCGGTCTCCTTAACAGTATAATGCTCTTACTCATATGTCGGTTCCCTCATTTGCGAAATCGTGTTCGATGAGTGCATGACGGTGTCTGTTCGATCACTGACAACTCAGTCGCATACTGTTGCGAGACACACCATTATGGTCGCCGCATGGCTTTTCGTTCGATCTCAAGTACCAGATCTTCCTTGCCTCTTATATACGATTCAATATCGAAGGGGAACTGCCTTGCCAGTTCCTCTTTCAGATCGCCATACCGTTTGGCATCTGCGGGATGAGCGCACAAATACGCCCGAAAGGCCAAATGGCGTTCAATATCGGGGCTGCCTTCCTGGAATACGTGTACGTGATGGGTACGCTGATCGCCGCCTCTTTCAAAGTAACGGCGTCCACTGACCCCGTTTTCTCCTTTCGGATGATAACCCAGTGTGATCATGGCGTCGTTATATAGATCGACTCGGTGGATCGCTTTGACGACAATCAGGATATCAATGATGGGCTTGGACTTTAGTCCGGGTACGGACGTGCTCCCAATGTGATGGATGTCCACGACCTCGTCACCAAAGGTCTGACGCAGACGGTCGGCTTCTTCCTCAAACGTCGACGCCCACCGCGCCAGATAGGGCGAAACTTCAACTCTGCGCATGACGTTCACCTGTTGTTTGCCGGCCCGGTTTGATCGCGTCGATCAGGAGTGAAACGAACTCAAGCTGCCCGTTTTGATTTCGCTGATCATAGCGCAGCGTGCGGTAAATGAGTCCTTGTGCAGGATCCCAATCTGTGGAGTGAAATACGCCTGCTTCGTCACAATACTCCAGCAATCGGACTTCGAACCCTGCTCCCGCAAATACGTCGGTCAGCGTGCGGTAGTTGTACACGGTCTTGTGACTGGCCGCCGGGTGATTGGGGATGTCCGGTGGACCGCCAACCTGCGCCATGTGCTGATACGACGCGTTGGGGAAGTATGCATCGGGCACCGCGCAGCGCACGTATCCGCCTGGCATCAAGAATTCATGGCAGATGCGGGCCGCCCTTGTTCCTTCGTCCTCTGTCAGGTGCTCCCATACATGCTCGGCCAGGATGGCCGTCAGCGATGCTGGAGCAAACTGGCGCAGCCAGTCATCGCGCCGGAGAAGGTTCAAGTTGTCTTCCTGGGTATGAAGCCAGCCCGGGTTGTTGTGCGCGTAATCGCCAGCGCCGATTACGACGCGAATGTCACTACGGTTTGTCATCCATGACACCTCCCACAGCAGTATATCACGCGACAATGGCTTGTTCGGTCCACGCGCCGTGATCGTGTCGAATCTACTGATCTACGGCTGCTGATTCACGTTCCACACGGCGCCGCCCAATTCCTCCATGGTGCGCGCCAGAGCGAAAGCTGGGTTCGCGGCAAACAGATCCTTCACGACGCAACTCTCATACAACCAGGTATAATCCATCGCGCGCTGTGCAAAATCACGCAGCATCGTCCTGTCCGGTTCATAGGCGTCGAGACAAATTCGCAGGAGACGCTTGTCGCAGCGAAACAGTCCAATATGCAGCGGCACGAAGTCGTAGATCGGGTCGCCCACTTTGACATCTCCGAAATCGATGACGCCCGTGAATCTCCATCCTCCGGCTTCTTGCACACCAAAGAGATGATCGGCGTTCAGATCACCGTGGAGAAGATGGCACGTCTGATGCGGATCAAATGGCGGCGAAGCAGACTCCAGTCGCGCCTTGATCAAGGGCCGCACATGGGGCGGCGCCGCATCCAGGGCGCCCGGCATGCACATGGCGCGGCGGCGACGCTCCAACAGTTCGTCAAAATCATGCCAGTGCGCGGAGAGGACCCCCTGCGCCGAAAGTCGCTGCGAATGAAACTGCCGCAACAGCACACCCGCTGCGGCTGCGGCGTGAACCCGATCTTCCCACGTGTGAGGTTCCGTTTCGCCAAAGCTCGATCCTTCTACGACAGTGGTGATGAGATACGGCCAGTGCCACTGGCCATCCTGCACCGGGAACAGGTCGCCAGACCCCACGAGTGCAGCGGCGGGCACGAACGAATCCTTAGTCAGTCGATCATACACGGCTTTTTCTATGATTGCGGATTGCGAGCCCTGAAAAAGGTGGGTAAAGAACTTCACCACAAAGCGATTATCGACAATGAAGACCGGGTGCGTGCCGGGCAGTGTTTCTCGCACTCGACCAGCGCTTGGCAGGTTGTGGCGCCGGATCACCTCCGACACGTAGGGATGCCAGTAGTCTGCATCCGCGAAACATTGCCCATATTCGCTCACGTCGTCAAATAGGGGTCGTTTCAGGGATTCCATGTACTCACCTCCTCAAGGGGAATTCCACGGCCGTGAGTCGCATGCGCAGGGCGGCGAATTCTCAGACAGAAGCGCTACTCTGCCCATGAGGGTTTGGCCAATGTAAACTGTTTGTGATCCTCCATCACCAAGTATAAGCGTTCCATCATGGCATCCATCTGTTCTGGCGCCATTTGCAGCGACCAGACCACGGACGCTATGACGGTCATGGCCACATAGACTGCGTACGTCTCCCAGAAATGTTCCGGAGGCCGCTCTCCTGCAAAGTAACCCTGCAATTGCCCATTGGCAAACGAAGCGCTGATCTCTCGACTGAAGAAGCCGACTTTAATCATGTCATGAATGGGGTCTCCCCAGTCATAACGGTTAAAGTCAATCACTCCAGAGTAGGCGCCGTCGCGAACGATCAGATTGCCGACGTGAAAGTCATCGTGTTGAAAGACGTTAGCGCTTTGCTGGATGTATGGCAGGTGATCGTCAATGAATGTGAAAACGGCGTCGGCGTGCTTGAGCACGATACCGCTCGTACGGTAGGCGTCCACATATTTTCGGTGCTTTCTTATGAGTCGCTCAGGCCAAGGCGAGATGTCGGGCGGCGCAAGATATTGGTGCATCTTGCGCAGATCGCGCCCTGCCGCCGCGCCGATGGCAAATTGAACCTGCTGTGAATAGCCGGGAAGCGCATCCCGCGCGTCTTCTCCTTCCACGTACGAGACCACATAATAGCAGAGCTGCAGATCCGGGAGTGGGTCCGCGCCAATGGGAACCGGTGACTGGACCTGATAGTCGCGCATGCGTTGCAGGATGTGAAACTCGTTTTGTTTGCGAGCCCATTGCGACAGCGAACTCACGCGCAAGAGGTAGACAGTTCCATCCTGTGTTGCGACGCGATACTTGTGATCAGCGGAAAAACCCTTCATGATCTTCTCTACGGAAACGGCGGACGCCAAGGGCTCGATGCGGCTTTGCACGAGGGCCAGATCCAAATCCATGCGCTTTTCCTCCAAATTCAGAATATCAGGCCCCGTTCCAGAGAGTTCGGCTGTTCTCTCGCCAAGAAGATGGGGCTTGACTTGTCAGTCATCGATAGAGACAACCCTCACTTGTCTGGCACAAGCATCAGCCAAACAGCTTATCGACCGCACAAGGGTTACTTTGACACGGAAATGGAAATCTGGCAATCTCTTGTCCTGTTACGATAGGGTGAGAAACTGCGGTTGAAAGATGATTCGTCGGATAAACAGCTCTCGGACAAGACTCCTCCTTTCACGTGGCCGCTCTTTGTTTACATGGTACTGGGGATGGTCGTATTATTTCTCCTGTCTTTGTTGCGGCGAAAGGCATTAGCTATGATTCGTATCGTTCTGGTTGTTCTGGGAATCTCTCTTCCCGTCGTCGCATGGTGGTCACTCCGTCAAGTCGAAGTGGCGAGTGACGGACACGGAGCACGGGAGCACGGGAGATTCCCCTTGCCTAACACTCCGGATAGTCAACCCATTATGACGGTTTTCGTCGGACCGAATGGAACTGGAAAGAGCACGCTGCGCGATGAGTTGAGCCAACCGTTTGGAGCGGGAGTCGGGATTAGCCTCAAAACCCCGTGAATCAAGGTAAAACCTTGCTGCGTGCAGGCCAATTGTCTACAAACTACACTGGCTGCAAAGAGTTCGGCAGGGAATCGACATGTATAAGATTCATATAGCCCGTCAGGCGGCTGATTAGGTACGCCCACTGGATCGCCGGTTATAGATAATGAACAATCTGCCGCAAGGCCTTCGGAGAGCGGGATGCAAAACACCCAAGGGTATAATAGGTCTACGAGTTCGCGCGTCGCGCACGGTTTTTTTCTGTCTTCAGATCGGCAGGCTCTGGATAGTCTGCGACGCCAACTTGATGTCACGTAAAGCAGCGGGGCAGTAACGTGAAGAAAGTCTAATTCGTGAGAGGGCGTCTCTTGCGCCGCAATCGTCACATGGATCGCGCCTTTGGCGTACAACTCGAGAGAGGGCGACTCATGCTCGCTCTCTCTCGCCGAAAAATCACCTACACACTGCGATTCGGTCGAACTAACGGTTATGCTCGATGACCTCGCCGCTGAAACTGATGGGCCCGATTACATTTGCGGCTCCGGTTGGCACTTCTGCTGTGAGGAAGTATGAGGTCGCATGGCCAAGAACCCCGGTTTCCACATGAGAAAAACTGGTGGTTCCGGTGTCGTCCAGACCAGACTCTGCCGAATCGGTGGTGCTGAAAACAAGTGTTCCAGCAGGGGGAGGGGCATCGCGGTAGATCTTGAACAGCACGCTGGGTGTCCCTGTAATCGCCTGCCAGCCCACCGTTGCCACAAGTCGTATGCGGTCGTTCGGATCCACGTGGTGCAAGACTGTGGCACCCGATAAGAATGCAAGGACCGTGGGAACTACTGACAACACGATCGCCGTGCTGCCGCTTGTGCTGTAAGGCTCATCGAAATTGAAGTCTTCGACCAACCCTTGCTCGTGATGATGGTGATGATCGTGATCGTGGTCGTGATGATCGTGATGATGATCGCCCATTGAGCTCTCCTCCCATTGTCGTACGGTTCAACAGTACAATATCAAGGGATGCAGGAAGGTCTTGAACTGCTTCGGACAATCACCCAAACAGCACAAAATTGGCTTTCACCCCATATCTGCATCCTTCACGAGCAGCCAGCCGAATTGACGTATGAACCGGTTCTTAGTAGACTGGCAGTGAAGCACTTCCAAGTGGGAGGAAAGACTATGCCGTCCAGCATGTAATGGGACACCAGAATATGGGACGAAGACCCTTGTTTTTTCATGGGCTCTTGTTCCCGTAGATCCCATTACAAAAGGAACGTCGCATAGTATGACGATTCAACATGCTGGCGGAGAGACCTTTATGGGGTTTCTCTGCTTTTGACATTTTGGGAGTGCGAATCGAGGCGTTATGATGGCGTTCCTTTGCCCAAGGGGTGAAGGAGATCAAACAACTGCAGGTAACGTGGCGTCTCGATCCTGCGGGAGATGCCGTGACGGAAGAGCGTTATTGCAAACGATGTGGAAAAATGACATCCTTTCGGAACTCGAACAGGAAAAGAAGAAACGGCAACGGACACCACATCTACGAGTTTGCGATTTTCAAATGTCCCATGGACCACACTTGGAATAAACCGATGGGCATCTACGCGGTGTCCGGAACGCGGTCGACCGATCGTCAGACCGAAGCGAAGGCGCCTGCTCTGTCGTTCTGGGAACCCAGCGACGCGGGGGTTATTGATGTAGCCGATTGTCGTTCTGAGGGGATAGAAACAGTGACGATCACTTTGGTCGGTGGTTCCGGTTCGATGCGAATGGATCAATTTCTGACCGGCAGACTGCAGGGCGTAAGCCGGAGCCAGGTCGCGCAATGGATCGGCAGTGAAAGGGTGCTTCTGGACGGAAGCATCTGCGAAAAGAGTACGCGTGTTCGATGTGGCCAAACGATTGTGTTGTATTTGTGAGAGTACTCATGAGGGCATCGGCGCAAGTCGTGTCCTCTTCTCAAAGCTCTTCATACCAGCGTAGTTGATCACCACTGGTGTTGGGTTACTCGGGATATTCGGATAGGAGGTCGATGCTCGGATGATCCTCATTCCTGAGGAATTCGTGGTCAGAATGCGCCAATTGCATGGGAGCGAAGGAGAAACATGGGCGCAAGATTTACCCGAGCTGTTAGGCCGATGCGCAAGCCGTTTTGGTATACGCTTTGAAGCCCCCTTTGCAAATTTGTCATGGAACCTGATTCTGAAGGCGAGACAGCACGATGGCACGCCTGTTGTGCTCAAACTCGGATTCATAAAGGCCGAGCTGGATCAGGAACGTCGCGCGTTGTATGCCTACGCCGGACGTGGTGCCGTACGCGTCATAGATGGAGACGATGAGTTAGGCGCCCTGCTGTTAGAACGTGTCGAGCCGGGAGCGCCGTTGTCCTCGATTGAGGACGATCAGCTTGCGACAGAAATTTTCTCCAGTGTATTCAGGCGTCTTCATTGTCCCTCCTCAACGGACGCATATCCATCTATGAAGGCGCATTTTGCAGGACTCGAACGATACCGCCGCCGATTTGGCAAGGGCGCGGGGCCGTTGCCTGAGCATTGGGTGGAGCGTGCGCAAAAATACCTGAACGATTTGCTCTCGTCCACCGACGAGAGCGTGCTGCTTCACGGCGATCTGCACCACGACAACATTCTGAGTCATGGGGAAGGGGATTGGGTTGTCATAGACCCCAAGGGAATGATCGGTGATCGGCATTTCGATACGATTCAATACCTGCTCAATTACGAGGAGCGCGGCGGCGACCCTCTCTCCGTGTTACACAGACGGATTACGATGATCTCTGAATCTCTCAGTCTGGACCCGCGCCGAATCGCGAAGTGGGGTGTAGCGCGCGGTGTGCTCGAAGCGTGTTGGCGCGTGGAAGATGAGAACTCGGATTGGCCCGTGGGGATACAGATATCGGAACGATTCGCCAAATGTTTGACGTGAAGGGGGTGCGCAGCGTGCGACAAAAACACCTGCGCATCCAGACTCCTTCCCTAACGCTCATACTGGTCGGTAGGATTTGTTGTACAATGTGGTCAAGTTCCACGCATACACGTGCGAAAATCGCCAATCTGCGTACTGGTTCGGGACATCTTCGGCCAACAGCGATTCCAGACTGATACCGTCGCGCATGGCGTTCTCGACGTGTCTCTCCACTCTGGTAAGGTACTGTCGCATGTCTGAAATATTTCTCTGGTTGCCGATATTTCCATGCCCTGGAACGATGGCGTCGATGTTTAACATGGACACTTTGTCCAATATGGTTAACCACTCGCTCGGATTACCCTGGTCCCCGATCATGGGGTGCGTATCCACCAAGACCAAATCGCCCATAAAAGCGATCTTCTCGCTTGGTAGATACAAGAAGGCGTCGCTAGGCGTATGGCCTCCTCCGTAGGTGACGACCTCTACGGTGCGGCGCGAACCGTGAATCTGGAGTTGATGTTCGAATGTTACCGTCGGAAGCGTTATCTGGAGTGTAGGCAGAGCTTCAATGAATTTCCTGCGTTCATTGATTTCGTTGTCAATGGCTCGGCGAATCCGCTCGTCCTTGTGCCCCGTGCGATCGCGATCGAGTTCTTGAATGCTCTCTGAAAGCAGAGCCGAAAGACTTGGAAGATCTGCTCCGCCTAAGTCGGACTGAATCAATTCTCGCGTGCGAGTCGTGGAAATGATGATTGCATCCGAGAACACCTGGTTGCCCAATACGTGGTCAAAGTGATAGTGGCTGTTAATCACATACTGAATCGGACGTTGCATCAGATCCTTGGCAGTCCTTCGTAAATCCGCAGCGGCCGTGGCAGTCAAGAACGTGTCGAACACCAGGGCGGCGTCTCCGAGATCGACGATGCCGGAATTACTCCAGACACCCTGATCCTCTGTTGCAAAGGCGGCATAGACGCCATCATCCAGTTGCTCCAATCGAAAGTAGTCCGATGTTGGCAGTTTCAGGATTCCCATCCGTTTCATCCTCCTCGTTTCATATGCTAGACCGTCGCTGTTCGGATTTTGCTATGGCCTAATCAAGTTACCACTGTACAAACCGGCTGAGAAGTAGGCACTATTATGTGGGAACGTATCGATTTCGAAACCAAGGAGCGGTGATGCCCGTGTCAGTGGAGCGTACCAACCCGTGTCCGCTCGAACGTGTCGTCGAGATGATAGACGGGAAATGGAAAGTATTGATTTTGTGGCATCTCCGGGATGAATGTCTTCGGTTTTCGGAACTGCAGCGCAAAATACCGGGCGTGTCGCAGAAGATGTTGACAGAGAAGCTACGGCAACTGGAATTCAGCCAGTTGATTCAACGCACGATTTATCCGGAGATTCCTCCCCGCGTCGAGTATACTCTCACGGACAAGGGAGTAAACCTGAAACCGCTTCTGCTCCTTATTAACGATTGGGGTCATTCTTTTTTTGCGCATTCGCGCTGAATCGAGGAGAATAGTTTGATGAGTTCCAGACTTGATCTAAATGATGCACATGACATATTGCAATCCAGTCTCAGGCCGTTGCCCGCTATGGAACATCTGTCTGATTGGTGCCAGGTTGCAGACATCCATCTCTTGAGCAATCATCGAACGGAATGGCTCGTTTCAACACTAACCGCCGCTCGCAAATACATAAAGAGCGCGACAATATCCAGCGATGTTGGTTTTTGCAAGCCCGATCCAAGAATTTATGAGTTGGCGGCAGCGAAACTAAACGCGGTTGGAGCAGTTTTGTTCGTGGATGATCAGGAGAAAAATCTGACACCGGCGTCTAACCTTGGATGGGGTACCCTACTCGCAGACGAAACCGGTGAATGGATCGGGAAAGTAAGGCCTCTGGTGCTTAAGTAACGGAGGCAAGTACGCAGCAATACCGGAA
The DNA here is from genome assembly GCA_021805735.1 of Bacillota bacterium. Taxonomy (GTDB): domain Bacteria; phylum Bacillota; class Bacilli; order Alicyclobacillales; family SLC66; genus JAKADD01. Next base: position 27,352 of record JAJZEE010000017.1, on the reverse strand, counting down.
TGTGGCACCCTGAGCCGCCGCTACGGGCCAGAGGCCATGGTGACGCATGTTGAATCCGGGATGCGCTGAATCCTTGGTGGCCGCTCCTTGGCATCCTCGTTCTATTGGACCTTTTGCTGGGATACGGATGGGTGAATGTGACTCGCGAGCTACGGAGGATTTAGGATCGATCACGCTGCAGGAGGCAGATTGATGTCATTCTCGATGGTTGTGCTTTGGCTCATTGTTGTCTATTGCGCTGTCGGTGAGCCTTTCCTCGGTATTCGAATGTATCGCCGGTTAATGTCCGGCCGAATGACTCGCATGAGCTTCTATCGCAAAATTGTACTCATGGAATGGTACTTGGCGGCGATCGTGTGCATCGCATTTGCGGTGGGCGGCATACCACTGAAGCTCCTTTACACGTTCCCGATCGGGATGGACAGTTCCCACGGGATGGCTGAAGACTGGCTTGCAGGCATTGTGGTTGGCAGTTTGGCAGGTGGAATTGATCTCCGTGCGTTACTGCCTCCCGCCAATTCCTCAGCGGAGATCCCTTATGGCGCGTAAGGGCGCGTTAGTTCAGAACATACCATACAAAGAATGCATCGCCCGGGCCGCTGAGCACGTCACTTTGGAAAAAATGTGTTAAGCTTATTGCGTTAACGGACAGCATAATCCCATATGACGGTACTCACAGCTTCCACTATCAATGGTGGTCTAAAATAATGAAGGTACACAAGCTAAACAAGGGTGGAACCCAGTGGTACGAATATCAAGGATATCTAGACAGTATCCCGACCGACTTCGGACGTATCAAGTGATATTAGATGGCTCTGATGTCGGCTCCCTCTCTCGTGGAGAGACCCTCGAGTTCAAAACACAACCTGGGTCTCATACTCTGTCTCTCAAAATCGATTGGTGTAGAAGTAATGAGGTAAGTTTCGAGACGTTTGAGGGTGAAGCCCCGGAGTTTAGGTGCGGTGGGTTGACTGGGCTTAAGGTTTTCGTTGGCTTATGGTATATCACGTTTGGACGGAATAGATATCTATGGCTCAAACGGGTTGATTTTTGAACGTACGGGGGCCAATCGAGAGTCGTTCGACCACGACAATGGCGGTGAGAGAGTTTTCGCCATACACCGTGAGCGCTCTACACTATGAATGGAGGGTGTAGTATGGCAACGAATGATTGGCAGGGTCGGAGGATTAAATTACGAGCCATGACATCTTCGGATGTTTCATTGTTTGATGCCTTTGATGATGATGTATCCCGGAATGTTGATGCAGTGCATTTCCCGCAATCGAAGCAACATTTTCAGAAGTGGTTTGATGGCGAAATGAATAAGGAAAGAAACGATGATTCATTTCGGTGGGTAGCAGAGAGTTTGGAAGACCAGCCCCTTGGCATAATCGATACTTTCGAATGTAATCGGAGATTCGGTACTTTCAAGTACGGCTTGGCATTAGCACCGCAACACCAAGCAAAGGGTTATGCAGGGGAGATGATTTTTCTTGTACTGCGCTACTACTTCCATGAATTGCGGTATCAAAAGGTCACTCCACATGTATACTCGTTCAACCATCACTCGATAAAGCTGCACGAGAAAATGGGCTTCAAACGAGAAGGACAACTAAGAAACATGGTTTATTCACACGGGGAGTTCTTTGATGAAATATATTATGGGATGACTAGGGGCGAGTTCGACAAGCTGTTCGCAGACCAATTGTAGTCATTCCGCTACGGGTGCGTAAATGATACGAGTGATGTCGAACGAAAGGTTGAGGATGTGCGTGACATGCGAACGATCAATATGACGCTGGACATCGCTCTGCGCATTGTGAACTGGCGGTACGATTCGCCCTATGAGCTATATAACATGAGCCAGTCGGACGGTGATCTGGCCGAACTCTTAAACGGTCAATATGCCGCAGTCGCAAATGATGCAGACGAGATCGTCGGCTTCTACTGTTTTGGCAACTCAGCGCAGGTGCCTGCCGGACATCCGGCCGGCGCCTATCAGAATGTGTCGCTCAATACAGTCGATGTTGGCCTTGGCATGCGGCCGGATCTCACTGGTCGAGGACTTGGCGACACATTTTTGGCGTTTGTGTTGCAGGCATTGGATGCCTGTCATCCCGGTGGAAACGCGCGTCTCTCCGTGGCTGCATTCAATCGCCGCGCCACTCGTCTTTACGAGCGTTTCGGATTTCGTAGTACGGCCATGTTCATGCAAGGGGAGGTTCTGTTCGTCGTGATGGTACGTCCGTACGACGAGCGATTTCACCTGCGCCGTGCTCATGTCGAGGACGCCGCGCTCATCGGAGAGTGGTTGCGCGATCCGCGCGAGCGCCTGTGGGTGACGGGACGCGATGCGGACGGGGAGGAACAATTTATGACCTGGCTTCAGATCGATGGCCAGCAACCCTTCATCTTGGAGCAAGACGGGCGCCCTGTCGCGTATGGGGAAGTCTGGATCGATGACGAGGAAAAAGATACAGAACTTGCTCATATCATTGTATGTGCGGCCGAACGGGAACGTGGTGTTGGCAAAGTATTGATGCGCATGCTGTACCGGGAGACTTCCTATCGACAATATCAGTGGACCTATCTCCGCGTGTACCCCGATAACGAAACTGCGCTCGCACGCTTCCGTGCTTGGGGGTGGGAGGACGTAGCAGACGCCCCTGACGTGTGGCCGCAGGAGTGGATATGGCTGAAGAGGGAGGTTGATGACCTTCGGTAACCCTTACCGCTCCTTATGATCGATTAGACGAAATCACGTTTGTGGGATTATCGGGAGGAACGTTGAATAGGAGGGCGTACAAAATAATCCATAATGATCGTAGGAGTGAGGTGACTATGGAATGCAAATCTATAGATTTGGTCGAGAAAGTGGGAAAAGCATAAATCACTTCGATTCGAATTTCATGATGTCACGGGTTGTGGTAACGGACAAACCGGCACATATAGGCTGTATGCATCTCGAATCCAACGGAATTATTGGTTTTCATCAAGCCACTTCGCCACAGCTACTCCTCGTTGTAAATGGGCAGGGATGGGTTGGATGCGACTCCGAGGACAAGGTTCATGTTGCAGTTGGGGATGCGGTATTTTGGGAAAAAGGAGAATGGCACGAAGCGCAGACCGACGCTGGAATGACGGCGATTGTTATCGAATCTGATGAGTTAAATCCCGCACGTTTTATGCCCAACAGGGAATAGGTTCTCCTTAAACAAACGGGTGCGAAAATGCAGTAGAATGGGCACGGACCGTTGCGGCGCATTCGGGCAGAAATGTCGAACAACCCTTCAGTGGAGGCGATAAAGCATTCTAATTTCGGATGTATTGTCTGTTGCGGAGAATTTGGGGTTTAAGAATGTAAGTCCGATTATCCTGGGCGATGCAGGAAACCTAATTGTCCACCTTGCCCCATACAGGATTGTTGCAAGGGTTGCAAAGCTCTTTGATGGTGATGACTCGAACTACTGGCGAGAAATATGGTTATACGAAGTGAAAGTTTCACAACACCTTATGGAGCGTGACATCCCCGTCGTTCCTTGTTCAAGCATTGTGCCTCCAGGTCCGCACAAAGTGGGAGACACTTGGATGACATTGTGGGAATACCTAGAACCAGTATCTCTCCCAAGGCTCAGTGTCGAAGAAGCAATCAACATGGTGAACGATTTGGTGAAGGCTATGTCTGATTTCCAAGAACCGCTTCCTCCATTGGGAGCTTGGCGGAATGTCAATCAAGCCGCAGATTTCCTGCGTTCAATGAAGGATGATCCTCGCATTTCAAAGATGCTATCGGAATTTGAACCAGTAAACGAACTGCTTCAAAACCAAACGCTTTATCCAGCACACGGAGACGCTCACCGAGGAAACCTGATTCCGAGTTCTACAGGATGGCGTTGGATAGATTTTGAGGACGTATCGTTAATGCCAAAGTTTTGGGACATGGCAAGTTTTATTGGGAACACTGTATTATTCCATGGTTTGAAACACCCCGTTGTCCAGTCCGTTTTACAAAGCATCGTAGGACAAGATCGGTCATCGTTTCAATTCGCTCTCAAAGCACGAGTTATCATGGCTCCGATGACTAATCTAGCGTTGGCACTAAACGGGCATGGTGATTTAGATTTTGCACAGGCACAACTTGATCACGCCAACGCTTTCTTGGCTATTTTGAACAACGATTCGTTATGGGATTAACGGGTGCGAATGCGACATTAGGAATTGCCGCCGAAACGGATCCTTCTTTCGTCGCCTTCGTTGCTTTCATGCGTTCAAGTGTGATACATCAGGAATTCTTTAATAATTGCAGAAGAGTCCATCTGGTTGGGTCGTTGACTGGACCATGCCCTGGTTTCATGATTCGGACAAGAAATTGACTGCGCTAACAACGGATGACGGCCAGAAGTGGACGACGCTGCGATTTCCGGCTCATTTCCAGCCTGGCGTGAGGGAACTGCAGTTTGTGACGGCACAGGCAGGCTGGCTGCAGACGCAATCCTGTGCCCGGTACCGCACCACGGACGGCGACCGTTTCTAAGGAGGAATTCCGGCGTGCAACAGGCACTGTGCATTCGCATCACGCGATACAACGCATTGAAACAATGGCAGCGTCGACGAGAACTGTTCCCGGATGTCAAGGGAAACGAAGATTCCTTCTATCCGCTTATTTATCCGCGCCATTCGGCGGTTGATGTACAGCGTCGAGTTCTGGGGCAAGGGATCTTTTCGCGGGTATTGTCAGCATGTGTTGCCATTCCTTGGGCGAGCCGGGTACGATGTGATGGAGGATAAAATCCACTTTACTGTCTTGACTGATCCTGATAATTGGAAATAATGGTCGTTATTCTTGATCTGCAGTAACTGCCCAGTCAGGGCTTGCGCAAAAGCCACGCGATACACCGCTCAGAAAAATTGGGCGCCGCTCACTCCTCTTCGTTCAAACTGAGTTGGAGCGCGATGCACTCATTGCCGCAACCATCCGGGTGTATGGAAGTTTTTACGAAACTGAGGCTCTGGTACATGCGAAGATAGCGATACATCCGTTCAACGCGTTCCTCATCAAAGGGAACGGCGGCGCTGCCTCCCTCAGAATAATACAGCACTTCAGGATCCTGATACCAAGCCGCAGCGTGCGAAACGTCATCCGGCAATCGCACGGGTCGAAGTCGCAAAGAACCTTTTTGCAAGTGTACTGGGAACATCTCCTCGTGTTCATTCTCTTTGACTGGAACTCATCTAAAGATTACCATAGTTTGTCGCAGCGTCGTACATCGCTGTAGCAATAATGGGGGGGTGCCATTGATCAGCAAACAGCGTGTATTATCCAATCAGCCATTTCTCTTTTACTGGATTGCACGCACGATTTCAACCTTTGGAGACTCACTGGCGGTCGTGACGTTGGTCCTCTATGTGTACCGCGACAATGGCGGTGCCGTTGCGGTGGGAATTGTACTGACCGCCCAGGTAATACCCAGCTTGTTTGGCCCTGTGCTAGCTCCTCTGGCAAATCGTGTGGAACAACGTTTGTTGCTCATCACGTCTGACATTTTCCAGACCACCGCATTTGTGATCATCGCGCTGACACATCCGTCATTTTTGTGGTTGATCATTATAGTGGTTGTGACTTCTCTGTTTGCTACGTTGCCTTCCACCGTCCGAGGCAGTGTGTTACCATTGTTCGTCGAATCTCGAGACCTCATAAAGGCCAATGCCTTATTGCGTTCCGGCGCCAACTTCTCAGCCATCTTTGGGCCGGCAATGGCTGGTATAATGGTAGCAGCATCAGGACCCTCCATAGCATTACTCATTGATGCGGCAACCTTCTTTGTTTCTGCTCTTTTGATATTCCGGCTACCTCCTCTTAAAATGGATGCTCCTGTAGGGAAAATCGGCTATCTGCGCGAGGGCGCCATTGGTCTGCGTTTCGTCTCACGCCTCGTCGTGACTCGGACACTCTTGCTGGTGATGTTCGTATATGTCGTGTTTGCCGCATTTGATAACGTAGCGCTCATTTTTTTGACACATAGTTTTCTGCACACGGGTGATGCAGGATATGGTCTCCTGATCTCCGTTTACAGCGTGGGTATGGTTATGGGATCGCTCAGCGTGTTGCGACTGCGGCGCCGGGTCACACCTCCTCGGATTTTGCTTATCGGTCTTCTCCTGTTCGGCTTGGGCACTTTGTTCACCGGGTTAGCTCCTGTTCTGATCTTTGCGGTTGTCTTTCAATTTATTGCGGCGTTCGGTAACGCCTTGGAGAATGTCGCAACGGATACAGTGATCCAACTAGCGGTTCCGCAGGAAATGCTGGCAAGTGCGTTTAGCGCTATCTACGGCTTAATGCAGCTTGCCTCGGGAATAGCCTACGTCTCGGGTGCACTCCTCATCCACTTGTTAACGGCAAGAGGGCTTTTCGTTTGTTCCGGGATTATCGTTCTGGCAATTGTACTGCTTGGAGCAAGACCTTTGTTGATGGCAGAGCATGGAATGGACAGCAATGTAACAGATATGGAACATTGACTACCTTTGACTTATAGTTTGGCAAGTGGAAGAGGCGCCCATTGGCGGCGCCCCTTATGCATAACGATGGAGTTCGGCCGGGTGCGCGTGTGAGCATTCTCGAATTCAGCGTATCCTGATTCAAAGCCAATGTGCTACTCTTATGGAAAACGGTAGCCTAGGGCCGGAAGGGAGAGATGACGGGTGAGCACACATTCCGTGACTGCCTCACAGCAGACACCGGCAACAGACGAAATGCGATTTACGCCACAAATGTACATGGATTATCACATGCGCAGGCTGGGAATCCAAATTGAAGATATTGGGGTATCTCCGACCGTCATCGTCACATGGTTTACTCGTGAACGCGAATCACTTACACGGATGGTGAACGGAGAGACGTTGCCAAATGCACCTTTTCGAAATGTTGTTTCGGGGCACTTTCATTCAGTGCCTGTGACGGTTGTTCAGTGCCCAATCGGAGCTCCCGGAACCATTTCTCATATGGAGGAATTGATCGTCTGTGGCGCCAAACGATTTATTGGTATTGGCGCCGCAGGGAGCCTGCAGCCGGAAAACCCAATTGGTAGCCTGTTGATTGCTGATGAATGCGTGTGCGAAGAGGGAACATCCCGTCACTATGTTTCGACGGAAACTTTGGTCCGTGCACACGAGAAACTTGCTGAAGAGCTGGCCAAGTGTGCTGAGACGTTGGGGTTTCCGATTGCCGTGGGCAGGCAATGGACTATGGACGCCATTTACCGGGAATCAGTGGCGGATATCGACCGACATCGCAAGACGGGAGTATTGGGAGTAGACATGGAGACTTCCGCTATGTACGCACTTGGTCAGGTGCGGGCTGTTGAAGTTGCCAATGTGTTGGCCGTCAGTGACGAATTGTGGCGCGAATGGAACCCTGCGTTCGGTAGTGAACGTCTGGATACTGCTTTGGAACGCGCCTGCGCAATTGCTTTGGCGGCGGTATGTTCCTAAAATCGCTCCGGTAAGTCGTTAAGTTAAGTGCCGGTTTCATGTGGAATTCCATTGCACACTAGTCCATGACCCCATGGGTTCCTCGATTTAAAGGTCTTGTATAATCATGCGTGCAATGTAGAGAACTGCAATAGACGCAGTCTCCCTCTGCGCGAAGTAGATTGAAGAAAATCGGACAGCGAGAAACCCGTTGGATGACCGATGTGAATCATCAGGTCAGTAAGGCACTCGTTGATCGGTATGGAAAGAACACGTTGTTTGTCTTGGAAGATTTGACGGGAATGCGCACAGCCACGGAAAAAGTTCGGAAGAGAAACCGTTACGAGATCGTGTCGTGGGCTTTCTATCAATTACACGCACTTGGTATATCACATTTCCTGTACTCTCACGAAGGAGTGCGCGAGAGAAGAAAAGGCCTTAAATTGCCATCAAAAGGACTTTGAGTGTGGTGAAGAATAAAATGTATTTCTATGTAGTTCCACGGTGCGATTGGAGGGATTGTGGATGGATATTAAAATAGATGATTTAAGTGGATCTGAAGTGGCTCAATTGGTGAGGGAGCATCTGCAGAGTATGGCACTACATTCCCCACCGGAAAGTATACATGCACTAGGTCTTGAGTCATTGCGAAAACCCGAAATTACATTCTGGAGCGCATGGGAAGGAGATGACTTAGTTGGGTGCGGGGCACTTAAAGAACTGGATGGACAGCATGGAGAGATCAAATCAATGCGAACTTCTTCATCACATTTAAGAAAGGGGATTGCAAAGCGAGTCCTTCAACACATAATTGAAGAAGCCAAGCGATGTGGCTATCGGCGGTTAAGTTTGGAAACGGGCTCAATGGATGCTTTTGAACCAGCTAGAAGCTTATATGCAAGTTTTGGGTTCCAATATTGTGAGCCGTTTTCAGATTACATTGAAGACCCAAATAGCGTATTTATGACAAAGGAATTATGACTTAAAGGTTAATTCCTCTTTATATGGGAAAAATGAGGAGGCAAGGAAGTGCAAGGCTACAACGTTCTCATGATATACAGCAAAGATATGGACCGATTGCTCATGTGCAAACGATTAACTAATCCATATAAAGGGTTGCGCAATCTGGTTGGTGGGAAAATTGAGAATGGAGAAACGGGTATTGAATCCGCTTACAGAGAACTGTTTGAAGAGACCAGCATTTCAAAGGATGATGTCATTTTGCATCATATGATGGATTTTAAGTATTATTTGCAGCATTGCTATGTTGAAGTTTATGTTGGCAAATTGAAGCGTGATGTAATTGTCTCAGGGGATGAAAATGAATTATATTGGTCTGATTTGGATAATGACTTCTTTGACATGTCCCTGTATGCAGGTGAAGGAAATATTGGGCATATGATTGAACAAGTGAACATGTGCAAAGATATGATTCTGGCTGATTAACCAGTTCCTTAGACGGTCGGAACACTCCTTATTGCTCTTAAGCACTGCTGACGTGCACGCAAACATAAAACAATTGACAAGGGAACCCATGTTCTTTAGCGTGGAATTTGTTGGAGTGTCGCACCTCGTGTACCTACAGTATAAAGGGAGGCTTAAACGTGTCGCAGTTGCATTGGAGTCTCGGCGGCGATTTGCAGGATTTTGATTTAGGTAATAGTAACGCCGCCGAAGGGGTATGGCTTGACTCTGACGCACTATGTTTTCAGGGCGAGCATTGTTTTCCGGTTTTGCTTCGCGAAGCATCGGAAGTGATAAGTGAAGAGGGAATGTATGGCTGGGGGCTTAGTGTAATAATAGGTTTTAGTAACATTTGTTACATATGAAGACATCCCTTTGATTACTGGACTAACCGACAGAAAAGTTGAATAGCGGTTCATCGAGTACGGCACGGGAGGGACTGTTCTGGACGACAAAAAGTTACATGCCTTCGGTAAGCCAAATGTTTTTGCACATCCAGCAGGATTCTGGGGTGTACTTGCAGGGTGGCTAATGGGGCGGGTGAGCGTAGAGCAAAACAGATGGGCAGTTAGCCACTTGGACGTACAACCGACGGACCACGTGTTAGAAATCGGATGTGGGCCAGGTCTAGGCATTGCATTCTTATCAAAATTGGCTACGAAAGGGCTTGTTGTTGGGGTTGACCCTTCCTCAGTTGTCATGAGACAAGCGAAAAAGCGAAATGCCACGGGGATCGGATCAGGACGTGTGGAATTGAGACATGGTGCGATGCCGAGCTTGCCGTTCGGAGATAGTCAGTTCGATAAGGTGCTCTCTGTTAATAATGTTATGCTATGGCCTAGCCCTGAGGTGAGCATGAACGAGGCACGTCGTGTCTTGAAGCCTGGTGGGCGTCTTGTTGTCACTCTCACTCCGATGTGGGTGAAATCTTTTCAAGACGTCGAAGATATTTCTCGGGAGATTGTAGCCTTGGTCAACCAAGCCGAATTCATAAATGTCAGCGTAGATTTAAGAAAGGATATGAAGCCTGCCGGTTCGCTTACAGTAATGGCTCGCAACGCCTTACTCGAATAGGCAGCACGGTCTTTCCATGCGCTCGATGTTCTATAGTGATCCAACCGCTCTCAAAAAGTGAATCGATAGAAGTAAATCTCGCGTAGGGTACATATTAGCACTAAGTTATGGAGGGAGTATGTCATGAAAACGCTCGAAACTGAACGCCTAATTCTACGGGAATGGCAGGAAAGCGACGCTGTTGATATGTATGAGTTTCGTAAAAGCTCAGACATAGCAAATGCAGGCTGGAAAACTCACGATAATATGGATGAAAGCCTTGAATACATCCGTTCATCAATTAAATACCAGGAATCGTGGGCTATCGTCTTAAAGGAAAATATCAAGGATATGCCACAGAAGCGGTTAAGCGTGTGTTAGAATACGCTTTTACTGAACTTGATTTATTGGTCGTGCAGTCTGCCGTTATCCGTTTAATGTAAGATCCAAGCGTGTTATTGAAAAATGTGGTTTCACGTACGAAGGAACGCTACGCAAGTATAGCAGAAATCTAACTGACAGCGTACGGTATTCTATGACAAGAGAGGAGTGGGAAAACTTATATGTTTGACTACGAGGAAGTTACCAGGATCGAAGAGTTCTGTTAATGGACAAGTTGGCGACATAGAGCATGGACTCGTTATGGGGCTAACGGGCAGATTAACTGAAGAAGGCTCTACCTATCGTGGCGTCTCAATGCCACTCAGATTACAGAAATGTGGTACATTCATATTATCCGCGCTGACGAAGGAGAGGTTTGGGATGAAGTGGTCCGAGGTTCGTGAACGCTTCCCTAACCAATTCGTATTGGTCGAGGAGCTAGCATCGCATATTGAAAATGACAGGGTACTCGTGGACGATGTTGCGGTAGTACGTGCCGTTCCTGATGATGAGGCTACAAAAACCCTAATGCAGTGCAAGGATAAACTGTTCGTCTATCATACAAACAGTGACTCAGTTGTTATTGAACTTCGACGAAGACCAGGTCTAAGGGGTCGATTCCTTGCGAATTGAATATTCCGGCGGACTCTTGCTCGCCTCTTTGACAATCACGTATAGGGGTCAAAGCAAAATTATCGACCGTATGGCGATTGATACGGGAGCAGCTCATACCATCATCGTATCCGATGTGGTCGACGATATTGGAATTGCTTTCAAAATCGGTGATCCCATAAATCGTTCATTTGGTGTTGGTGGAACGGATTACGCATTTGAAAAAACTGTTGACAGCCTGGAGTTTGGCGGAGTTAGAATGACAAGTAAGCCATTGGACTTTGGGCATATTGATTGGGATATTAATGGGTTGATCGGCTTAGATGTCCTCATTCTAGGGCGATTTGTCATCGATTTTGATAATATGGAGATTACGACTAACGAGGACTAATGAACTCAATAAAGCGAATGAGGGATCGTCCGATGGAGCCAATAATATTGAGGGGAAGGCCGGTTGTCCAAGAAATCGAAGCGAACCTTTCCGAAAGAGTAAAAAGACTGCAAACTAAAGGTATAACGCCATGTCTTGCTACGATACTGGTTGGGAACGACCCAGCCTCAGCAACCTACGTCCGTATGAAGGGGCAAGCGTGTGAGCGGAATCAGTTGCTGTCAAGACGAATTCACCTGCCCGAAACAGTTGACACTTCTGCGCTTGTTGGCGTTATAAAGAAATTGAACGACGACCCAGCAGTTCACGGCATCTTATTGCAGCATCCAGTTCCAGGCCATGTAGACGAACGGGCCGCATTCGAAGCTATTGCAACAGAAAAGGACGTCGACGGCGTGACAAGTTCGGGTTTTGGACGTATGTCCCTCGGGTTAGACAGCCACCATAGTTGTACCCCTGAAGCAGTCCTTAACATCCTGGACCATTACGAAATTCCCATTAAGCGAAAGCGGGCTGTGGTGCTTGGCCGCAGTCCTATATTAGGAAAACCTGTTTCCATGTTGCTGCTTAATAGAGATGCGACAGTCACGACGTGTCATTCGCAGACTGAAAGCATTGAAGAAATTGTTAGAGAAGCGGACATTCTCGTAGCGGCAGTAGGTAAAAGTAGATTCGTCCAAGGTTCTTGGATAAAGCCTGGAGCGGTGGTAATAGACGCGGGGTATAGCGAAAATACGGGAGACGTTGATTACGCGACAAGTCTTTCCGTTGTCAGTGCGATTACCCCAGTTCCAGGTGGCGTTGGCCCAGTGACCATTGCAAATCTTCTCAAGAATACCGTTACAGCAACCGAGCAAATATATTCCTGAGCACCAAACCTTATTCAGCTAAAGGCCGCAAAAATGCTGTAGAATGGGCACGGACCGTTGCGGCGCATTCGGGCAGGTTAATACAAGCGTATCAGCCAAGTCTCATGCTTGAGACCGATGTCAGAATCGGTGGTTTGATTTAGCATGATTAATGGAGGTGCAACGAACGATGGCGGTGAGTCTCAGCTACAACACCATTCTTGAGCGTTTTATTGACTTCTCCAAAATCAGGCAAGATATCCGTCTGGTCATGGTTATTGGCTCGCGTGCGAGGGAAGATCATCCAGCCGACGAGTGGTCGGATTTGGATTTGGTGTTTGTAACGAGTAATCCCCGTGAGTACATCTCAAGCCAGGACTGGTTGACCGAGTTGGGCGAATACATACTGACATTTCTAGAACACACGCCCGATGGGTCGTCCATGGAGAGAAGAGTCCTGTTTGAAGGGGGATTTGACGTCGACTTCGTTCCAGTGCCCCTCGATATGATCAGGAACGGTCTACCACCAGAAGCAAATAGCATTATCAGCCGTGGATACAAGATCCTTTTGGATAAAGATGGTCTGGAGAGTATGATTGCTTCCTCGAGTGACTCCCGTGTGTTAAACGCATCTCCTCCCAACCAGACGGAATACGAACAAACCGTGGATGATTTTTTGTATCATGTGGTGTGGACGGCGAAGAAGCTGCGTCGGGGAGAGCTATGGGCTGCCAAACAGTGTTGCGACGGATATCTCAAATGGCGTCTGCTAAAAATGATTGAGTGGCACGCTAAGTGGGCAACCCGGGACGTGAAACTATTTGATGTTTGGCACGAGGGGCGATTCTTGGACACATGGGCAGAGCGGCGTGTGTTGGAGGGATTGTCCGCTTCATTTGCACATTATGATGTCGACGACGTGTGGCAAGCTTTGATGCAGACACTCGCTCTGTTCACTCTATTGGCGCGCGAAGTCGCTGATGGCGTCGGTTTGCCCCGTCCGGAGGGTGTCTGTGCCAAAATCACAAGTCTGGTTGATTCCTACCGCGCAGGCCGTGGTGCAACGTCAGACAAATAGGGTTCACTCAGCCCGCAACAAAAGTGGAAGGTCATCAAGAGCCGTTCACGATGGTCGGATTTCGCGAGTACCCGGCAGGACGGAACATCGTGCTGTGCGAACAGTGCGCGGTCTGCGGCGGAATCGGAATCGGACGTGGCGTTGGCGGATATCATCCGGTACGTTACGGACTGCTTAACATCTCCTGTGACCGGGGTGCAGCCCATCGAGCGGGGATATTTGAATCGAAAATGGGTGATCCAGACCGACCTCGGGAACATTTCTGATTTAATTCTCGTGTTTCTTTAGATGCGCCGCCAAGGCGGCCCGGTGACCAACGTCCAGTTTCCGAAAGATGCTGCGCAAATGGTGATCCACGGTACGAGGAGAAATGAATAGCTTGGCTGCTACTTCTTTGTCGGGCAGTCCTTTCGCAACTAATCGGGCCACCTCCCACTCGCGCTCCGTGAGGATGTCAGGGTCAGCTACTCTTGTGTTTGCGGTAAAAGTCTTGGAAGCGCGGACTGCCTCCAATAAACGCGCAGTCTCTGCCTGCTCTCTTGCACCTAAACGGGTAAACACATCCAATGCCGCTTGCAGGCGCCTGAGCACAGTGCCGCGTCGTGCAGTCACCTCTGGGTGATCCGTTATTTCCGTAGTGGTCTCGAACGTTCTCCATACACGTCCGATTGATAGATGGCAGAGCGCCGCTTCATAAGGCAGTCGGCATGTTTCCGCTAGAGTAGCAGCGTCTTCCAGCAATGTGAACGCCTCAGCGTACTTGGCAAGCTCACCCTGAAGTTCTCCAAGCCGACGGCGGGCCTTGATGATGAACCATGGAATCGGTACGGACTCTGCCCAAGTCAAGGCTCGTTCGCAAGCCTCTATGGCCCTTGACTGGTCTCCAGTCTGACGGTAATAGTCGCACCATGCTATATCAAGAAATGGGCGATGGAGTTTTGACACTTGACTGAGGGGATGCGCGTCAGCCGCGTCCAGCCATGCCTTGGCCAAGTCCACTTCATTGCGCAGAAGATGGGCTTGCGCCCGAATCGCATGCACCCAGGTAAAGACGGTTGTGGACGGTGGCGGCGGATCAACCGGACGAAAGGGCGCCAGCTTCGACAATACGGCGTTCAAATGCGCAGTATCTCCGGTTTCCACCAGCATCGCGGCGGCAAACCAGGTGATGAGTGGGTCCGGTTCTGATTCCGCCGAGACGTAATCCACCAGGTGTTTGCGCGCCTCTGCCCAATTGCCTCTCGTATAATGGTACCATCCAGAGGCGGAATAGCCCTTTGGCATAAAGCCAAATCCATTTTTCTCGTTAATTTCGTTTTCCAGGGCCATGAGTTCCTGAATGAGCGCGTCCACTTGATCCGGTTGGTCGGTTTTCGTCAGGTATGTATGATACAGATAATTGGCAAACAAGACGGTGGCTAACCGGTCATCATGTCGGTTGCGCGCCGCCTTGCTTAGTTCATGCACCGTGGCGATGGCTTCGTCAATTCTCCCCAAGAACGCGAAGAGCCTCGTTGTCATGCGCAGAACCTGCGGATTGTGCGCGCCAACCCTCGTTTGTAAATCGCGGAGCAACTGCTCGGCTTCTTCCAATTGTCCATGGGTATACAGAAGGCTCCAGTGCACAAACAAGATTCTTGGAAATTCGCATTGATCGCGAAAGAATAGCTGTTCGAGTTCGATATATCGTTCATGGGTCAGCAGTTGCTCCTGCAAGGTCGAGAGTGCGGCCAGTTCACCAAGGATGACTCGATCCCCTCGGGTGAAAGCACGGTCATAGATGAGGTGGCGAACCCAGGCCTCGACGGGTAAGTCTTCACTTTGTTGCGCAGCGTCAAGCGCTCTGTTAATAAGCTGAACAGCATCGGCATCATTCTGTCGCCGCATGCAAAAACCAAGCTTGAGGAGAATTTCTGCGTGCAGGACGTCTCCTTTAGGCAACGACTCAAGCGCCTGACGATAACGTTGTTCGGCATCCAGGATCGCGCCGAGACGAAGCGCCTGGTCGCCGGCGAGGGTGAGGAACCGGACGGATCGGGAGTCGTTAGCACGTCGATAGTGAGACGCGATGGTGTCGAGGGCATCAGGCGAAGTTCTCTCCAAAACCTCGGCAATCGTTTGGTGACACCGCTCCAGCCGAACGCCAATCATCCGCTCCATCAGATGGCTCCTGACAATCGCGTGCCGGAATTGAAACGTATCCGGTTGGTCGTCCATGTTTTGGATGATTTCCAACCGTTTGGCATCGCTGAGCGCAGCGGTTACCGCTTCCTGCGTGCTAGTGGAAATGTCGGCAAGCAGACGGTAACTAAACAGTTCGCCAATTTGGGCGGCTTCTTCCAATATAGGTACATAGGTTTGATCCAGGAGATTGAGTTTGCTGTCAATAGCTTGTTGGACCGTTTTTGACACTGGAACTGTCGCCTGCCGGCCACCTTTGAATTGCTCTAAGATTTCTGCCACAAACAGTGGGAACCCACGTGTCAACCGATAGATTTCGTCGGCCAAACGAGAGGAACTGTCAAGGTGCGGGATCGTGACCCTTGTAAGCTCCTCCACCTCTGCGGGGTTCAACTCCCGAAGCAAGATGCGTTGGCTGCCGGTCCGCAGCATATCGGAGAAATAGCGATGAATCTCCGTAGAGCGGTGTAAGTCTTCAGATCGATATACCCCAATCACAAGTAGCTGCACACCATGAAGCCGTCCGGATAGGTGTCGAAGTAAATCCATAGACGCACGGTCTGACCACTGCAGATCATCGATGATGATAATGAGCGGTTCTTCCGCGTTTCTGAGCCAGCGAATCAATGACAGCGCAACTTCGAACGAATCCGCCAAAGCCGGAGCGCTGCCGAACGGCGCCGGTAATGGGGATGGATCCCACCTTTGGCCGCGCATCTGTAGATTTAAAAACGCTTCCCGCCATGGTCCGTATGGTATCGTCTCACCAGGTCCTGGGCACCGGCAAGGGATGCTGTAGACCGATGTTTCCGAGCAGGACAGCAACACGTGGTTTACAAGCGTGGTTTTGCCAATCCCAGCCTCGCCCCCGACCAGGATGGCGCCACCCTCTCCACTCGCCGCGCGTGCCACAGCCTTCGCGATGACCTGAACTTCGGACAATCTTCCTACCATTCTTGATGTGCCTGTCATGAAAGTGCGAGCCTCCTGCAAGGAACAATTCATGTCGAAGTGCGTCAGCCCGGGAAATCAAACAGCGCTCCAACTGCCAGTGATGATTTTATAATAGGGAAATTTCCCGATGTCGAAATGGGCTCTCATTATTATACTAGGTCGACGAGAGCCATGAAAGATTTGGTGATAGGAGAGGGTATAAGAGATGCAGGTGTTATCCAGTGATTGACGGATGTATACAACTCAGCGATGGAAGGACATTGGGATTCGCGGAATTCGGGCAAGTGGAAGGACACCCCATATTTGTGTTCCATGGAACGCCTGGATCACGATTTCATTTATTCTCACACCTGGCTGCCAAAATCACGCAAGGGAACATTCGACTGATCGCGCCCGAGCGCCCGGGATACGGATTGTCCGATCCGAAACCGGATCGGACTATTCTGGATTGGGTTGGCGATGTTGAACAGTTGGCTGATCATCTCGGAATTGAGCGGTTTTCACTCGTTGGCATTTCTGGTGGAGGCCCTCACGCGATTGGGTGCGCGTATGCAATGCCGCACCGAGTAGTCAAAGCGGCTGTCATTAGTGGGATCGGCCCATTGGATGTGCCGGGCGCTACGGACAACGTCTCCGCAGAGATCCAACTGTGTGTGGGGAGCGGTCAACGGCTGATTGTATTTACAAATCAGTTAGTCGGTATGGTGCAGGCAGACCCGGACGCATTCGCGATTTATTTTCTGAGAAGTCTTCCCGAGCCTGACCGGATCGTCATCACTGAAGACATGATTCCCGTATTTCGAGACTTTGCCATGGAGGCCGCGCGGAGACCGGACGGCATGATCGACGATTATCGCCTATTAGCAAAACCGTGGGGGATTCCGCTTGAAGAAATTCAAGTTCCGATTCGGTTTTGGCACAGTGACTGTGACGAAACTGTGCCGCTCTCCCATGCGCAATATTTGACGGAACGTGTTCCGAACGCGGTACTCGATAAGGTAACCGGAGTCGGACATAACGGCACGCCGCTCGTAGCGTGCGAATCAGTCCTGCGCTTTCTAACCGATTGATATAACCTCGTGTGTTCTGGCTGAAATCTTACGACCAACGGCAGAAAGGGATGCGATATGAGTAAGAGCGTGCTTCTGACGGGCGCATCCGGGTTTCTTGGAAAAGCCCTGTTGGCAAAGTTGCTGGATCACGGTTATCAGGTATTTGTAATGGTGCGCAGTCAACGTGGGATGCCAGCCGCTCGACGGATGATCCAATTAGGATTCAAGCCGGGCCGAAATCTTCACATGATTGAGGATATCACGGTTGAGGCTGACTCCGGCGGCCACACGGATAACCGTCCGCTGCCGGTTTTGTTGCCCACCATTGGCCTATTGCGGGACGAATCGATGCAAAAGTATGGATACGAGGGTATTTCGATTCGCATTGGCGCCGCGGGTGGATTAGGGACGCCTGACGCAGTCGCTGCGGCCTTTGCGATGGGGGCTGCGTACGTGATGACCGGAACTGTTAATCAAGCTGCGGTTGAATCTGGGTTGTCCGATCATGGAAAACTGATATTATCTAGCGTCGGCATGTCCGACACAGCCATGGCGCCATCTTCTGACATGTTCGAGCTTGGAGCAAAGGTGCAGGTTGTTCGAAGAGGCTCTTTGTACGCGGCGCGCGCCACTAAGTTATACGAGCTATATAATCGTTACAACAGTGTTCAAGACATGCCTGATGATGTGCGAAAACAGTTGGAACAGGAGCTATTTCGCGCCCCGCTGGAACAAATCTGGAAGGAAACCCAGCAACATTTCGAAAAACGTGACCCAGCTCAGCTTGCACGGGCGCTGCAAAACGATAAGCATCAGATGGCGCTGATTTTTCGCTGGTACCTGGGCAAATCAAGTCGGTGGCCCATTGATGGTATCTCTGAACGCGCGGCGGATTATCAGATATGGTGCGGTCCCGCGATGGGCGCGTTCAACGCTTGGACGTCTGGAACTTTTATGGAGAAGCCAGAGAATCGTCACGTTGGCCAAATCGGGCTTAATCTCCTCGAAGGGGCGGCCATCATCACACGGGCACAGCAAATCCGGTCATACGGGATCGCTGTGCCACAGGACGCGTTCCGGTACAGACCTCGTCCTCTTAAACTAGGTGGGCAACGGTGACGAGTCAACTCTACATCCTGCGTTCCACTAATGAACTACCAACTGCCTGGTTTGAGCAGCTAAAACGTCGCGTATCCGCGCATCGGTTGGAGCGCATTGAAAAGGCCTATTCATACGAAAAAGCTGTAGAAACCTTGCTTAGTGAGTTACTGATGCGAGTCGGGATTATGGCTTGGACCGGTCTGGCAAATGAGCGGATCGAATTCGGTGTGGGGCCATTCGGTAAGCCGTTCGCCAAGCGTATCCCGACGTGTGAGTTCTCGATATCCCACACGGAAGGACTGATTGTGGGAATATGGCACGAGGGACCGATAGGAATTGATGTAGAGAAGGTTCGCCCCATCGACTATGAAGCTATCTCACGTCACTACTTCGCGCATGACGAATTGGAATATATACGAAACACGACTCATCCCGCAGAACGACTTAGGCGATTCTACTCGTTGTGGACAATGAAAGAAAGCGCAATAAAGTCGACTGGCCAAGGTATGTCCGCCTCGTTGCCGGTCATCAACAATTTCGCCGGCAGATTCGCTGTTCTCATAGGTGGGACAGATTGGCGTTCTCTCAAACCTTTTTCACTGACGCCGGAATATCAAGGGAGTATTTGCGGTCTTGGACCAGAAGATAGTATCGCCTGTCAAGAGTTAACGATTCAGGATGTCATCGAGCGTCTTGCCTGCGACGAGGCCCTTTCGTATTATGAGGTCAGGAATGTGCAGCAAATGGGTGTGAGGTCGCGAAATGGTATCGGGAGTTATTTCTCGCAAGGAGGCTAAACCGTGGTTGTCAAACTTAGGGATGTGGAAGAGAGCGACCTCCCTGCCTTCTTTGAGCACCAGAAGGACCCCCTCGCAAACCATATGGCGGCTTTCACCGCCGAGGATCCCGCCGACTGGACCGCGTTTCACGACCATTGGATACGAATTCTTGCCGACGACGGGATCGTGAGTCAATGTATCACGCTCAACCAAAACCTTGTTGTGGGTCACGTGTCGAGCTTTGAGCAGTTCGGCGAGCGGGAAGTCAGTTATTGGATCGACCGGGCGCATTGGAACAAAGGCATCGCCACAGAGGCGCTGGTACAATTTCTGCCCCGGATAGCGACCCGCCCGTTATACGCCCGCGCGGCAAAGGACAATATCGCATCGCGTCGCGTGTTGGAGAAATGTGGGTTTGATACATGCGTCATTCGTCACATGCTGGCCACTCTGATCTATCGTGCGTCAAAGGCGATTGAAGACGCACCGGCCCAATATTCAACGTTTTCTGCCGGCGCCGGCGTGCGAACCCCCGTCGAGATCCTTCATCATATCTCGGATTTGCTCGTATGGACGCACGGAGTCATCTGTGAGGAGGAGAGGATTGACTCACCTTTGGCAGATTGGCGAACCGAGGTGAAGCGCTTCTATGGCAGTGCGGTCATGCTTGATCAAGTTTTGGCTGCGCCGCAAGAGACTCTGGCGCTCACCTGGGCACAAATCTTGCAGGGTCCGATGTGCGACGCGATGACTCACGTCGGTCAATTGCTCATGTTGCGGCGCCTTGCGGGCGCTCCCGTGCCGGGAGAGAATTTTTCAAAGGCGGACATCCGCGTAGGCAGGGTTCAACTGGAGCGCGAAAGTCTCTGACAAGGCCGTCACGGAGCCATTCCGGGAGCGGATTCTTCAGAATGTGTGGTGTTCGCATTGCGGGAACGTCGTCGAAATGGTCAGCTATCGGATGTACTCCGCAGGTCGAGATACCGTCTTGCGTGGATGGTGTACCGTATGTGGCGGTGAGGTCGCGCTGGTCGTGGAGTAGTCGTAGTCTGCAGGGGACATGTGATAATGATTTCGTCTGCCAGCGGACTTTATCACATATCCCACAGGTCAAGGAGGTGGACAGCGGCGGTGGCGGAATCGGACGGGGTATTGGCAGATATCATCCGGTACGTTACGGGCTACTTCATATCCCCAGTGATCGGGGTGGAGCCTGTCGACCGGGGATATTTGAATCGAAAATGGGTGGTCCAGACCGACCTCGGGATCATGTTCGTCAAACAGTACCATAAAGGGCGCTACCCGGACGAGAAACTTGCCACCGTAGAAGAGGCGCTGCGGCGA
This sequence comes from Bacillota bacterium, assembly GCA_021805735.1. Lineage (GTDB taxonomy): Bacteria > Bacillota > Bacilli > Alicyclobacillales > SLC66 > JAKADD01. The sequence continues at coordinate 6,647 of JAJZEE010000017.1, read as the reverse complement.
CAGAACGAACTGTACCGGGCTGGCGTGGCTTGTCCGCGGGTGTACGAATCCGGGAGCGGGCCCATCCATCGAACGCCGAGCGGCGAGTCTATCGTGATCATGAGTCGTTGCGTAGGCGATCTGGTCGAATTTGGCCAAGCCAGCGCGGATCAAATGTACAGTCTCGGGCGGGCCGCCGCCCAGATGCATGCTTATTTGAACGATCGTGGCACAGTGGGCTCGCCGCAGTGGTCCTGGCCGACCGCGGAAGCCTTGCTGGATCGCTGGCAACGCAATTGGAACGCGGCGACGAATCGGGGAGATGACCGCATCCTGTCGACGCTGGAGATCCAGAGGGGTATCTTGACTGACTTTGACTTCTCTTTGCTGGAACAGAGCGAGCCGGGTTGGATGCATTGGGATCTCTGGGCGGACAACGTTCTCTTTGCCGGGGATAGTGTGAGCGGTTTGCTGGATTTTGACCGTATGAGGATCGGGTATTCGGAAGCGGACCTGGCGCGCGCCATTTTATCCTTTGCGCTCGAGGGAGAGACGTTGCGAACGGATGCGGTTCGGGCATTCATGCGTGGATACGGGCAGCGAAAAAAGCTGACGGCGTCGGACCTGGTGCGAGCGTTCCATGTACTGTACGCGATGGAGGCGCACTACGTCTGGTCGATAGCGGACAACACAAGACCAGGCTATCGATTCACGGATGAATTGGTCTGGCTGACGCGGAACTGGAGTCGTCTGCCCGAGATGCTGTCCTGGGGCGAAGAGTGAGATGCCGGGTGTACCTTCAAACGATTGTACCCGCGAACAAACTGGGACGCAGCACCATGTCGGTGCTGACCCTGATGTCGATGGAACTTGTGCCGGTAAGGTACACCGTGTCATCCTTTCTCTTGGAACGAAACTAGATCCCTGTTCGGGGGTTATTGTTAATCTGCGGCTTGGCCATTGCCGTGCTGAACCGGATTTGGTCGGGTATGCCGTATAGGAGATCGCGGACAAGTTCCTGGTCAGACGGAGGGTCTAGGCGGATATCTCCATAGCACACATGAGAAGGCTGGACCGATTCGGTTCGGTCTTTTTGGGCGTACCGTGCCCGCTTATGCTTGCTGAGGATTTGTCCTATAATGATTGTAGAGACGAGGTGGATATGTGGATCCATGGGAGAAGTATGCGCACTGGGAGGATATTGCCCTTTATGACTTGGGAACGGCTGAGGCGATGTTTCAGAGCGGCCGATACTTGTATGTGGTATTCATGTGCCAGCAGGCTATTGAGAAGATCGCCAAGGGGCTGTTTGTCCTCTACACAGATCGAGAAGCGCCGAGAACGCACAATATTCACCTGATTATGCGAACTCTGTTCGATGAGGGGGCGTTGGCGAGCGAATCGGCCGAATATGACCGCGCACATGCCCCCTTCTTTGCAGAATTATTGGCGTATTATATTTCTGAGAGGTACCCCTCCTACAGAGAAAAGCTGTCAGCTTCGGTGAGTGGGGATAAGGCGAAAGACGTGCTCGAACGGACAAAGGGGGTATTTGTATGGCTACAATCCCTCAAGAGATAACGGACACGATCAGAGGCTATGTGAAACATATAGAACAGCAGATTCCGGTACGAAAGGCCATTGTGTTCGGGTCATTTGCCAAAGGCAATTTCGATGAGCAAAGCGATATTGATCTGGCGATATTTTCGGATCATTTCGCGTCGATGTCACGCGTGGAAGGCACGACATATTTATTGACACAAGCCTTGCGATTTGGGTGGGATCTGGAACCGATCGCGTTTACGGGTACAGAATATGACGAACGTCTCGGTATCGTGGAAGAGATTATTCAGACAGGCATTGAGGTCGCAGACTTAGGTTGACGACAATGGCTGTCGCAACGTCAATGGTTCCACGTCGCGCCATGCTGGTGTCACGTCCACCAGCCACGCATGTGTGCTGGTGTCAATCCACCACTGGTGCTGGGCGATCATTCTCAGGGTGGCTCCCAAGTTCGGCAAATCTGCTGCAGAACACTATGATCCCATCGCTTACGGCTTAAAAAATCACGTTAGATTTCTTAGTTTTCTGCCGGCGCCGGCGTGTGATTGTGCGCGTCGTAAAGTGCCCACAGATTGCTATAATGTTTTCGTGATACCCAAGGGAGTGAAGACATGGTGAAGAAGGGCAATATCATCTTCTTAATGGGAACATCCTCTGCGGGGAAAACCAGTCTTGCGAAACAACTGCAAGTAATGAATGAAGAGTCTTATTTCCATCTGGAACTTGACGTCTTTGAAAATATGGCTCCTGAAGCGCACTTAGAGAAAAGCTACTGGCGAACGTTGGCCAAGAGCGCTTCCGCGATGCACCACTGCATCGCAACTTTCAGCGACTTGGGTTTTCACGTCATCGTCGATCACGTCATTCTCGACATCCCCCAAGAAGCGGGGTGGCTAGAAGAGTGTGTTCTCGCGTTGCACATGTACCCTGTACTCTTCGTCGGCGTGCACTGTTCATTACACGAATTGGAACGCAGAGAGCAAGCGCGTGGTGATAGAGATATTGGCCAAGCCAAGTGGCAACTGGACAGGGTGCACAGGCATGGCGTGTACGATGTGGAAGTGAATACGCATGATCGGACGCTGGCGGAATGCGCGGATGAGATTATGCGCAAGTTGCAGGATCTCAATCCAACAACCAGCGCATTCCATACGTTATATAACCGGATGGCATAGGACGATAGATCCCGCCCTCGCAACTCTTTCTTTCAACAATATCGCTCTGATGAAGACAGACAAATGGTATCATAAGGTAACTATGGTTTGCAGTACGACGGGGAGTGTCGGGGAGGGGAAGTCTGTGCGCGATTACATAAGAGAGATGCGGGAGTATGTGGGCCATCGGCCGGTTCTTCTCGTCGGCGCATGTGTGATGGTGCTCGATGATCAGGGGCGTTTGTTGCTGGAGCACAGAATGGACAATCACACATGGGGATTGCCCGGAGGTGCTCACGAGCCCGGCGAGACGGTGGAGGAGAGCGCACGGCGTGAACTATTCGAAGAGACGGGTCTAGTGTGTGGCGACCTTTCTCTCTTTGGCGTGTATTCGGGACCGGAATTGTTTTACGAGTATCCAAACGGCGATCAGGTGCACAACGTCACGCTCGCCTATCTGTGCAGGGCCTATCGTGGAACACTGGCGGTGAGTGGCGAGAGCCATGAGGTGAAATTCTTCGCTTTGAGCGAACTGCCTGGCGAAGAGGACATTAGTCCACCAGTACGCCCGTTGTTGCGCGATATCAAAGAGTGGATGCAAACCGATCAGAAGCCCACGCAGTTGGCGCGCGCATCAATCGATGTCGAACTTGAGTCCGTCGCTGAGGAGGATAAAACCGTGTTGCAGCACTTGCTGGAGTTGTGCCGTCACGATTACAGCGAATTTGATGGGAACGCCGTTGATCCGCATGGTCTCTTCGGATACAAGTATCTGGATCACTACTGGACGGAGGCGGGACGGTATCCCTATTTCATCAAGGTTTCCGGACAGATCGCGGGCTTTGCCCTGATTCGCGAAATGTCAGAGCGCACAGCGACGGATCCGCCGTATTCTGTGGCGGAGTTCTTCGTCTTGCGCGGCTATCGGCGAGGAGGGGTCGGGAAGGCGGCGGCGCAGCAACTGTTTGACCGCTTTTCGCCTCGAAGGTGGATTGTTGGCACCATTGCGCAAAATACGCAAGCGCGGCAATTCTGGCGCAACGTGATCGGGGCGTATACGCGAGGAACATATGAAGAGAGTGAGAACGAAAACTACCATGTCCTTGAATTTACAAGCTAAGGGGAGTGGTTCGATGAGGCCGGAAGATCATCCAGAGTGGTTGGCGCCGCACAGCCAATCTTGGTATGAGCGGCTTGCCCGCGTGACTGGTCAGTATCAGTATCCGTGGCAAAGCGAAAGCGACGGACCTACCGCGGACGAACTGTTCATGAGTCTGCTGTCCGAGTGGATTGTTTCTGGCACGCGGGTGCTCGATGCCGGCTGCGGACATGGCGATGAAGCGGAGTACTGGGCGTCGCTCGGAGCGGTCGCAGACTGAGGCAAGCAAGTTGCGAAGAACAGAGATTCGCCAGTGGGCTGACGTGATATCCTGATGGGGGTTATGGAAATGGCCGAGTTTGAGGCATTAATAGGGGAAGCGCAAACACAGCCTATCACCGGATGGGGCTTCTCCTTTCTTTATGGGCGATCCGTGGAAGAAGAACTGTCATGGAACTACAAGGGAATCGTACAAGAGGCGAAAGCACAGGTGACGTCTTTGCTCGATATGGGTACGGGCGGGGGAGAATTTTTGTCGTCTTTGGCGCCGTTGCCGCAGGATACGTGCGCGACAGAGGGGTATGGCCCCAATGTTGCCGTGGCGCAAAGAAGGCTTGAGCCGCTGGATGTATCTGTGGCCTACGTCGAATCCGACGATCATCTGCCATTTGAAGAGGACCGCTTTGAACTGATCATCAATCGCCACGAGTCCTACGCTCCCACAGAGGTGCATCGCATTCTCCGGAGCGGAGGCGCCTTCATCACGCAGCAGGTCGGTGGTCAGAATGACAACCGCATCAACGAGTTCCTGCAGGCGCCTGTCAATGAGGCGTTTGCTCACTGGAAGCTCGACTTTGCGGCAGAGGAATTGCGACAGGCGAATTTTCAGGTCATCGATGCGTGCGAGGCATTCCCCGTCACGCGTTTTTACGATGTCGGCGCTGTGGTCTATTATCTGCGTATGGTGGAGTGGCAGATTCCAGGCTTCACGGTCGAGCGCTACGCAGGAAAACTGCGTGAACTACATCACTTTATCACGTCGAATGGATGTTTTGAGGTTCCCAGCCATCGATTCCTGATCATGGCGGTCAGTCGCGACTAGTAGATTGTTCTGCAAATACGGCTATCATATAACCGTTTCGTTGGCGGCGGATTCCGGTCGATACTTCCACCGAGTGACCAGCCGCTATGGGTCCAGATGGCTGTAGTGTGGGGACCCTTTGTGTAAAAAGACGCCGCGCTGATGCGGCGCAGGAGGATTAAAAATGAAACCGCTGCGCATCTGTGTAGAGTGGGGCTTTGGCCCTTATCGATAACGCATCGAAAGGCCGGGATGGGAGTCTAGGACGACCCAAGGGAGAGCGGAACGCGGTTCCAGAGCACTGATGACGTCGTCGTGTGGGCAGGGACGAGCGCGGGAGATCGCGTGTACAGGGGCCTTGCGATACAGGCTTTCACCACAGGCTTTCACCAAAGAGCGGCAGAACTCGGCTGCCGAAGAGAGGGCTCAATTTACATAGGCTTTTGGGCGTGACCATGGCTGTCGCTACAGCGGTCACGGTGCCGGCGCGATTGGCGATGGAATGATACCGCCACTGGGCAGTGAGACAGCCACTGCCAAAGAGCGTGAGCGCCTACAGTAAATAAAAAATTCACAGTTGTTCCTGTGATATTTATCCATACCCATTTGCTACTCGTGAATAAAATAGGATTGAAACATAGTTTCCCGAAAAATAACGATTCCCTTACACTAAATAAGGAAGGTGAAATACAAGTGAAAAAACCACAGAGAGCAAGGGTGGAAAATCAGGTCTATTCAAGTCGAGTCGCGAGGTCTGAATTTGACAGAAAATGGAGGACAGTAATTTCCAAAAGTGGCTATATAATATATACAGCCACTGCAAATAATGCGAAAGTGGAGGTTTTACTTACAAATGGTCAAAGGAAACTTCTGGTTTTTAATAAACGCGGAAGAATAATGGTAGGTGGTGGAGGAACTAGTCATTATAGCAAGCCACATCTTGCTAAAATTCTTTAACCAAAATATGAGCAACGGTAACAAAAGGGGATAAACGGATGAGTGGCGCCCCCTTTGTTCTTTATTTTAGGCTCTTTTCGTAAAGATTGTTGCTAAGGGAGCCAATGAACAAGGAGCCCAGTTTGCAGGCTCCTTGTTTCCGTTATTGCTGGTATTCGTTTCGCAGGATACTCATCAGAATGCGATCATACTTCTGACCGTCCCTCAGTACAGATTCCCGCATCGTGCCTTCTACTTGAAATCCAACTTTCTGGTAAGCATGGATTGCTCTTGTGTTGTAACTGATGACATCCAGCCCGATTCGATGTAAGTTCAGTTCGCAGAATCCATAACTTAAAATCAATCGCAACGCATCATTGCCGTAGCCTTTGCCCCGAAAGTTTGGATCACCAATGCCAATTGCCATTTTTCCACATTGATTGTTCCATTCGATACTAAACAGAGCAACAAATCCAATAAGCGTATCGCTTTCGAACGTTCGCAAACGAAACTCCATACTATTTGAACTCTTGTCGTTCGATTTTTCGAATGATTTAACTGAACCTGGCATGGCGAAGTCAGTATCCAAGTTCCTTAGATATTCCGCATCTTCACTCCATAATGCCAAGCTCGCAGCATCGTCAGGACGGGATGCGCACAAACGAACCAATTGCCCCGAGAAAAGAGATTTGTTCATCGACACTGTTATCCCCCATATCTTGCAAATGGGGACGAGTTCATCAAGCGCCCCCTGTTTACAGTTGTAATTTGAACCGTAACGAAATCAGGGTGGCAAACATAGGCACACACTCCTTTGTTATTGTAAGAGGTGGGT
>JAJZEE010000016.1 GCA_021805735.1 Bacillota bacterium | reverse complement strand
GCAGGATTGGGCTTCCTGTACACCAATCAGGACACGTTGTCTTTTGGTGTGGGCGTCATGGTCAGCGATCTGAAGCGCACACATGTTAAACCGTATGAATTGCTGGAGAGCGTCAAACAGCATCCGATGCTAAAGCGGGTTCTTCAGGGTGGGGAGACCAAGGAATACTCCGCACATCTCATTCCGGAGGGCGGATACCACTCCATTCCACCGCTCTCGGGGGACGGTTGGCTGATCTGCGGCGACGCGGCCCAACTCGTAAACTTCGTCCACAGGGAAGGAACCAACCTGGCTATGACATCGGGTCGCTTCGCGGCGGAAGCGATCATTGAGGCGCATGCCGCGGGCAATTTCAGTCGAGCGGGACTGATGGGATATGATCGGCGCGTCCAGGGGTCATTTGTCCACAAGGATTTGAAGAAATATCGCGGTATGCATGCGATGATGCGCGATGTCGATCCCGGTTTGCTGTTTGACAAATTGCCTCGCGCGGTCAATGAGGCAGCCTATCAGATGTTGCTGGTCGACGGGGTGTCGAAGGCGGAAAAACAGCGTATGGCGATTCGCGGTCTTACGGGCGTCGCGGGGGGAACCATGAATTTGGTTAAACTCGGGATTAAGGGATGGAGGGCGATTAACGGATGAGCTCAGTAGCCGAAAAACTCTACACGATTCGCTACAAAGTCGATGAACAGTCTCATCTGATTATTAAAGATCAGGAGACGTGCCTTAAGTGCCAAACCAAGGAGTGCCAGGACTTCTGTCCTGCCGAGGTGTACCACTGGGTTGAAAAGGAAAAAATGACGAGCGTCGCCTTTGAAAATTGCATCGAATGCGGTACATGCAGGATTGGCTGCCCCGCGTATAACATTGAGTGGGTGTACCCAAAGGGCGGGCATGGGATTACGTATAAGTTCGGTTGATGTGAGTGAACGCGCGGGAGGGCGAATGGATGTATCCATTCGCCCTCCCGCTGTTGTGCTCGTCCTGAATTCCTCCTGCGATTTCACTTTTTTCGTGATATGATGGTAACACATGGAGATCTCAGTCGCCAAGACTGGAGTTGGAGTCATTGCAGCGCCCATGACTTTTTCAGAACTTGAAGGAGGTTAGCGGTTGGCAAGACAGATGTCGACGGTTCTTCTGAGACCGGACATGATTCTTGGGCGCACGCTGTACGATGCGCAGGGGCGCGTGCTGCTGCAAAGAGGCATGGTGATTCGGGAGCAGTACATAAAGAAAATTAGAAATATGTTTGCGTCGATTTATATTGAGGACGAGTTGTCGGCAGGGATCGATCTGGTAGAAACAGTGCCCGTGGAGATCCGTTTGGCCATGCAGGAAACCCTGTCTCGCCAGTGGGAACACTGGGGGCAGCATGCTTCGTTTGAACGCTTGACGCTGCAACCGGGTTTTGCCCGCGGGCTGAGAGAGCAGATGAAAACACTGCTGCAGATAGTATCGCATACGACGGTGATCCGGGAAGATCTCTCAACGCTTGCGTCATTTGACAATGGCACGTACGTTCACTCCATGAACGTAGCCATATACGCAATGATGCTCGGTCATGCACTGCAACTACCCGAATCTCTGCTCATCGACCTTGGCGTAGGGGCGATGCTGCACGACATCGGTAAATTGTGGGTGCCCGCCGAAGTCATCAATAAACAGGGGCCGCTGACTGCTCCCGAGATGGCGGTGATGCAACGCCACGCAGAGTGGGGTCACCATGTGCTGGCTAAACAGACAGAGTTGTCCTATCTTGTGGCCCACTGCGCTTACCAACACCATGAGCGTCTGAATGGCAGCGGGTATCCGCGTGGACTGACGGGAGATGAGATGCACCAGTTCGGAAAGATTCTCGCGGTTGTCGACGTCTACGACGCAATGGTGATGCACAGGCCCTATCGGGCAGGCTTCCCGCCCGCCGACGTGATGGAGTATCTGTTTTCCCGAGCAGCCACGGAGTATGATCTTGATCTCGTTTCACTCTTTAGCCAGAAAGTGGCCATGTATCCGCTCGGATCCACCGTACAACTCAGTGATGGAACCGCCGCGCTTGTCGTGCGAATTCATGAAAATGTGCCATCGCGACCCGTCGTGCTCATTGTGAAAGGGCCTGATGGAGAACCTGTGGAACCGGAGGAAGTGGATCTCTGCCAGCAGCTGAACCTTACGATTACGCGGACGCACGCCACAGTCATTATGGAGAGCATTGACTAAGCAAGGGGCTCCTTGAGCGTTGACGCAATTCAATTCGAAACGGGAAGGGGGTCGATCAGCGTGGATGTCTTGTCCTTTCGGCGCCGTTATGAAGGCGAGTGGAGGGCATTGGAAGATCTGCTGAGAGGCAGGATGCGTGGACGTGGAGCCATGTTGCAGGGAGATCGCATCGGGGAACTGACGCGTCTGTATCAGGAAGTGACGAGCCATTTGTCGTACGCGCGCGCCTACTTTCCCGATCACGACGCGACGGTCTATCTCAATGCGCTGGCTGCGCGAGCGCATTTGGTTCTGTACGGAAAACAGGGAGGGCAATGGCGAAACGCAGGTCACTTCTTTGCCGCCGACTTTCCTGCCGCGGTTCGTTCCTGCGGCGCCTTTTTTGCCCTGTCATGGCTAATCATGTTGAGTGGAATGGCCGTCGGGTTTATCGCGGTTTTGCTGTCGCGAAACTCGCTGTACGCATTTTTGCCCGCCAGTTTCGTCCATCTGTTTCATCCCTCTGAGGCCGGACCGCACGTTGTGAATGCGCCTCTCATGGCTAGCTCAATCATGTCACACAACATCGAAGTGACTGTCCTGTCGTTTCTCGGCGCTTTTACGCTCGGTCTGTTCACAGTCTATGAACTGTACTTCAACGGCCTGCTGCTCGGCGCCCTTGCCGCTCTCTTTTCACGCGACCATCGCTCACTCATGTTTTGGTCTCTCATTTTGCCACACGGATTCATTGAACTTACGGCCATTTCCATTGCTGGAACGGCAGGCCTGCTTCTCGCCTATCGCTGGCTTGTTCCAGGTCGATTGACCCGGCGCGAGAGTTTTCGGATGGCGGCCCTGACCGGCGCACGCTTGCTTGCGGGCACCATGGTCATGCTTGTCATCGCGGGCACCATCGAGGGATTTTTGACGCCGTCCACGCTGTCCATCAGTTTCAAATACGCATTTGCCGCCTGTACGGCAGTTTTGCTGGTACTCTATTTTGCTTTTGCCGGAAGGCGCGGCTCATTTCGCCGCTCACATTCAGCAGGGTGAACGAATCGATGAGCAGAGTTCTCGTCTGGCAGATCCAACGTTTCCTTGAGGAGGGCGCCTGTGCTTAGGGCAGAACATTTGCACAAAGAATTTGGTTCAAACATAGCGGTCGACGACGTGACGCTGTCGTTGCGAGAGGGTGAACTGTTCGGGTTTTTGGGTCCAAACGGGGCGGGGAAAACCACAACCATCCGACTGATGGCGGGACTGCTCACGCCAAGCAGTGGGCGGGTCTGGATTGGCGACGAGGACTTGCAGCGCAATCCAATTCAGGCCAAACGGCTGCTCGGGTATGTTCCCGATCGACCGCTGGTGTACGAAAAACTCACAGGTCGGGAATTTGTCCGTTTTATGGCAGAGTTGTATGAGTTGCCGAAGGGGGCGGAGGCGATCGCGGACAAGTGGTTTGCCGACTTTGATTTACGGGATGCGGCGGATAGTCTGATCTCCACCTATTCACACGGGATGAAACAGAAGATCTCTTTGATCGGTCAACTCGTTCATCGTCCTAAGGTGTTGTTACTCGACGAGCCTACAGTCGGGCTGGATCCAAAAGGAGCAAGAACACTGCGAAACGCCTTGCGGCGGTTTTGCGATGAGGGTCTGACGATTCTGATATCGACGCACCTGCTGCCCGTGGCGGAGATGATGTGCGACCGTGTGGGCATCATGGACAAGGGAAGACTGATCGCGCAGGGAACGATCTCCGAACTGCAGAGTGCGTATCAGACGGACGCGGGGTTGGAAGATCTGTTCTTACGGTTGACAGACGGCGAAAAAGGGGATGCGCCAGATTGGACCTGATGTCCGATGTTCGCCGTGCAGGTCAGATCATTCGCTGGGAACGGATTGTTGCGAAACGCACGCTCACTATTGGGAAAGTGAGGCGTGTAGTCGGCCTGGCGGCCCTCGTGATATTTTTTTTCGCCATTGCGGTGACGACGGTCACTCCTCTCTTTGCGAGCACTGCGAATGCAGGGGCGCGTAGCGACTTTCTCTTGACGTTGTCACTGTTTGCAGGCGCATTTCTACTCTATCTACAGATGCTGCTGATGTATAACAGGATCGTGGTCACCAACTCAGAGTTATTGCTGACAGCGCCCATCAACGGAAGAACTGTTCTGATGGCCCGCGTGGCAGGCGGTTTTCGATTGTCCCTGGTATACGCGTTGGCGGGTCTGCCTCTGGCGATCGCATACGGTATGGCATCCCATGTTCCAGTTGTGTACTATCCCCTGGCCGTCGTGTTCCTGGTTCTGGAAAGTCTCATGGTAACGGCGTTGGCCCTGGCTATTGTCATGCTCCTGATGTTAATTCTGAGGCGAAGGATTTCCAGAGATTTTCTTGCTGTAGTCAGTTCTGTACTGGCTGCGGCGATCTTTGTTGCGCCGCGGTTGTTGGCGGCCGGGCATGTGGGTGTTACACTGTCGGGTCAGTTTTGGCAAGCGCCTGTTTTTTATGTATTGCCTCTGTTGTGGTTTGCCCGAGGATTGATTGCGTTGTCCGGAGGCGCGACTGTCAGTGTCCTTTATGCGGCGCTGTCGTTAAGTATCACTATCGTATCGATTGCGTTGAGCTTATGGATTGGTCAGCGATCCTTGCATGAAAGATTGACGCGCATGACTGATGAAAAGGATGTGCGGCGTCGGAAACGGCGCTCGGCGTCCGTCCACGGTCCGGCAACGACGGCGCAGGCCGTCGTGGATCAGACCCATGGCGGCGCGCAACCGCGGCGGGGGTTCTCGCCCGCCGTTCTCGCCATTGGGAAAAAGGACCTGTTGCGCCTGAAAAGGACTCCAGGGGATCTTGTGAGCTATCTGTTTCCGTCCATATATCTGCTCTATTTTCTTTTTCAGCGCCCTTCCGCTGGCAGCCAGCCAATAATCGCGCTTGTGCCGCTATTTTTACTCGTGCTGACAAGTACCATGGGGCGCATTCCAATCGCCAGTTTTGGCATTGAGGGAGAGCAGATCTGGGTATATATGCAGTCGCCTGCAAGCGTCAGTCAAATCATTGCAGGAAAGTGGCTTTACAGTTCTCTCCCGACGCTCATCTGGTGGGAACTGCTTGCCATCCTTCTCGGAGTTCTGGGAGTGGCTCCGTACCCGTTGGTTGGCATACTGGCGGTTACAGGACTGTGGCTGGTGCCAAGCGCAACCGTGCTCACACTGCCATTTGCCGTACACTCCGCTGCGTTCAAAGTGCGCCGTGTCGGTCAGAGAAATGTATATGTGACGCGGACGTCCGGATTTTATCTGCTTGCGCTGCTGCCATATCTGTTGGTACAGTCGGTCGCCGCGGCAGTGGCCAGCCTGCCCTTTCTCCCGATAGCGCTGCCTTTCGGTTGGCTGATCGGCGGCAGTCCGGTGGGGCGCGTGGCACTCGGTCTTGGCGCCTCACTTCTTCTGTCTGTCATAGCGTCGCTCATCGGATGGTCAATGACTACAGAGGCATGGCGGTCGAAGGTTGTGTTGCTTTTGCAATCGGGAAGTCTCGACTGATCAGGGGAGAGTTCGGCGGATCAGAGCGTTTCAACGGCCTATTGCGACTGTTTCCAGGCGGCGTCCAACTCTTTGAGCAATTCGAGTGCAGGCTGCGCCGACGCCCAATCAGTGAATGCCTGAGGGTGTCCGAGTCCGTCCGCCAGCCCTTCCCTGATCACATGCTGCACCAGCCGTTCCGCGAGGAATATCCGGCGACTATTCTGCAACCGCGACTCTCTGGCCAAAAATGCAGTCACCAGTTCGCGGGTGCGGTCCGAACAGCGTAAGGCCAGTTGTGTCGCCTCGTGGGGAACAGGGATGGATGCGGTCCGCGTCGCCATGGCGTGATTGTGAGATTTGCCCTTATGGAGATCCGATTGCACAGAGGCGGGTCTGTACGACAGGGAGGTCGATCTGCGGTCCATGATGACGACGGTTCCCGCCGCCAGGTCCCCCAGTCGTTGTTCCCTCTTGGTCAGGAGAATGCAAATCATCCCGATCAGATAGCCCGTCGGAAGAAAGTCGACAATTCTCACAATATTGCGCGCTAACGCGGAAAAAAAGCTGATGGACTGCCCCGACTGACTCACCACGCGCAGTTTGATCAACCGCTTGCCTGGAGTCTGACCGTTCCATAGCCCCTCAAACAGCACGAAGTAGAGTAGGGGCAAAAAGACGAGGAGAAGGATATAGAGAGCGATCTCGTAGTTGCCGGGCGTGGTCATGCCCGACAACGCCAGCGGGTGTCCTGTTCCCGCGCGGTTCGCGGCGAACAGACCCAGCAGCAGCAGGACGTAGCACAAAAGCAGAAAACCTGCATCGATCAACGCGGCGATGGCGCGACTCCCGATGCCCGCGATCTGCCATTCCAAAGTCGCCTGTTCCGGTGTAGTAATCGATAGAGTCCGTTCCATGATTCCTGAGAGAGTCCTCCTTGTTAGGGATGAGTGTTCGAGATGTGGGTCAGGACCGACGAGAGTTTTTAAAACGGGCGTATGCTCTTGCCACGTCCGGCAATAACTCCGTTCTGGTTTCTATCACGTCAATCCCTCGCGCCGTTAACTGCTCTTTATATTCACGTCGCCGATTTAGCAAACCGGCGGCCGCTCCTACGGCGGTTGCCTCTGCGACATTCCTGACCGGCGTGATCATGGCGCCCTCGAGAGCCTCATCGGTAAATGACGCTACCAGGCAACTGTGACGTCGTTCCAAAATGGCCATTCTGCGCAAGAATAGATCATTGGCTGCAAGATCGGTTAAATCGGAGAACAGAAGCAGCAGTGATCGGCGTTTATAATGAGAAAACACGATATCGATCAAGGTGTGCACGCCCGTGTATACGGGATGAGGCGCCACGTCGGACAGGGAATAAACCAGCTCGCGAATGCCCGCTTCACCCTTAACTCTGCTCACATGCGTGTGAACGCGATCGGAATAAGCGATTGCACTCACTTCGTCACCGTTTTTGAGCGCCCCTCCTGCCAGCAGCAGCGCGGCCTCAAGCGCCAGATCCAGTCGCGTCTTTCCGCTCTGCTGGATCACGCCCATACCGCGTCCGCAGTCAATGGCAAGAATGATGTGTTGTCCGCGTTCGGGCTGATACGCATTTTTCATCGGAAATCCCTTGCGGGCAGTCGCGTGCCAGTTGATATGACGCGGGTCATCGCCAGCGGCATAGTTGCTGATATGGGAAAACTCGGTTTGCCCGGATCCTGTGCGCCGAAGGTGTGAGCCTTCGCGCAGCAGTACCTGTTCCAGAGCCGCCTGTCTCTCGGAGGTCATCCGCAGATCGGGCCAGACTGTCACAGTCTTTGTCGCTTCAGCGCGATACTGACGGCACATTAGGCCGAGTCGGCCAAACAGTCTGATATGGACGTTCCCAAATGAAACGTTCCCCCTTTGCAGAGGCACCAGATCGTAGGCAATCGTGGTATCTCCGATGGCCAGCAGCGCCTCGCGCGTATCGGTCTCTGCCTGAGTCAATGATGGCAGATCATCCCTGATCCGCGCCCGCCGAAAAGTTGCATCCGCCCAAGCGCGACCGACAGCGTCAACCGTGACGCAAAGAGAAATCCGCGCCCGTTCACTCACCTGTAAGCGAGGCACAAACCTGGTTGCGGATATGGCCGTGAGCCTCGGCAAACTCGTGATATCCGTCATGCACAGCCCAAGCAAAACGGCGATATCGAGCGTCAGATAGAAGTCCAGTACTTCACTGTTATGCAGAAATGGCGCAGGGATTGCGCTGACAGCCACAATGTACGCCAGTCTGCGAGTGGGCAGCCAACTGTTAGCGCGGAACAGCCACTTGCTGAACCAGTTCCTCGATGATGTCATTGGCGGATGCTCCTTCAAGCTGCGCGGCTGGTGTGATCATAAGGCGATGACGAAGCACGGGACCGATGACGCGTTTCACGTCGTCCGGCGTGACAAATCTGCGCTCTTCAAGATACGCGGAGGCCTTGCTCGCCATGAGCAACGCCGCAGCCGCGCGAGGACTCCCTCCAAGAGAGACGCTCGCAAGAGTGCGTGACCGAGATATAAGTTCCACAATATACCGAATGACGTCCTCTGTCGCTTCGATCGCAGCCACAGCATGCTGTGCAGTCAGGAGACTGTGTGCGGCACTCACTTGGCGCGACTCGTTTTGTGACTCGTCCAGGGTATGTCCTGGCCATGCCGCGGGAGCGGCGCCGGGCGTACTGTCCGTGGGCCCATCGGCGTGGGCCAGGTGGCGAGGTCTATGGGCTAGCAGGGCAGCCACTTGCGCAGCGCTGTCCGGGTAGTGGATTTCAATTTTCATCAAGAAGCGGTCCAACTGTGCTTCAGGCAGAGGATAGGTTCCCTCGTACTCGACCGGGTTTTGTGTGGCGATCACGAAAAATGGCTGAGGCAACCTCAGAGTCTCGCCATAGAGTGTCACTTGACGCTCTTCCATGGCCTCAAGCAACGCCGCCTGAGTCTTTGGCGGGGTGCGGTTGATCTCATCGGCCAATACAATATTGGCAAAGAGCGGCCCGCGTTCGACTCGAAATGAACCCTCGCGCAAGTCATACATGACGCTGCCCACGACATCGCTTGGCAGCATATCGGGCGTAAACTGAATTCGTTTGAAACTCATGCCCAGTGACTCCGCCAAGGTTGTGGCTAGCAGAGTTTTCCCGATTCCCGGAACTCCTTCAAGCAATGAGTGACCGCCTGCCAACAGCGTCAGCAGAATTTCTTCGATGACGTTCTCCTGCCCCTTGACTGTCTCGGTTAATGTTTGCCGTACCGTATTGATTAGCATTTGTCCGCTCCCCATGGTCTGCCAATGTGCAGGCTTTGCGTGTATGCGCCTCATGTGGCCTGTTTGTGGCGATTGTATGCTAGCGCCGCTTTGTTGTCGAGGACTTCTCCCGACCTCGCAGGGCCGAAATGAAGGTATTGCACTCTGCAATGAACGCCTTTGAACGGGGATCCCTGGAGTGTTTTGGCAAGGATAGGGAAACACCACGCGCGTGCGCCAACCGGGTCAACTGTGTAAGCAGAGTGTTGAAACTGCCTGTTCTCCTGTAATGATGCGCCATGGCCTGCGCCAACTGGAGACTGGCAGACTGAGCAGGTGGCGCAGGCGCCGCTGGCCGTCCGAAGCGTCTGCCTTCACCCCATAGCCAAATGACGGTCGCTGCGCACAGGAGCGCAAATGCCACGTTGACGCCTGTGCCAAACACGGCCGTAGGACCTGGTTCGATGGAATAGCCGTGCACTGTTTCGACAAAGGCGACCTGAGTGTGGGTGGGCAGCAAAAGAGTCAACAGCACCCCCAGGTTGCCGGATTTGGCGATGACCCCATTGAAAGCCAGACCCGGCAACCCGAGCAGCGTGATAGAGCCTCGTCCGATGCGCTCAGTGACACCCACTGTCTCACGCGCTCCGTCGGGCAAGGTCAGCAGCCATGGCGCTCCGCCGTGAAGGTTGCCGCCCAGTGTCGCATACAGCCCAAAACTGGAGACGCCAAATGTCGCGACGGCGCGGTGAGAGCTTTTCGCTTGCAGCAGCGTCAAACGCGAAGAGCCGTTCGTCGCCGGCGCAGGATCGATTCGCAAGCCCAGAGCTGTCGCCAGGGCGGAAGAATGGTCAAGCAGGGCGACCACCCGTCCGCCGGAACGGACATACTGAATCCAGGCCTGCGCCATTGCGATCGTGTCGTCCGTTTGCGGCTGAACAATGAGCACTGTTGTATGCGCCGGCACACCAAGCTGAGGTTCCGTCAACAATCGCCAGGATCCTGCGGCAGGGGATCCGTGAAACAGCGAATACAGCGCGGATGCCCCATCAGGCAGGTGACTGTACGACGTGCCCGCTGGAAGCGGCGCTGTGTTTGATGTCGGCGTAAGCAGAGTGGCGGTCGACAGATAAAAAATGAGCACGCAGGCAATTAGAGCCCAGAGTGTACGTCGCTTCATGGTTGGGCACGCTCCCTCGTCATAATCAGGGAAGCGGACGCGCGCGCAGTGTCAGCGAGTGACTGTGACAGTTTCGCCAGCGTTTCGCCCGAACCGTCAGTGTTTTGATAGAGCAGTTCGTCGCACGCCCGGGCGAGCGCCAGGAAAGGATCGCTGACTGGAGATCGGCGGCGCAGCAATTCCTTGGCGTATTCGCCATTTGTTTTGTTGGGGTTGACGTTCAGTTCGCGAACGCTCTGCAGATGGTTGACAGACGCCAGAAAATAACAACGAGCCGCCTCGTGGTACTCGCTCGCCGCAACATGCTTGTCCGCCAGGCGAAACCAGCCTGCCGCGTCGATTGGTTGCTGGTAGGCACTCGGCGCCGCCTCCGCTTTTGTGCTGCGATTGCGTCGAAACTGGCTCAGCAGCAGTGTCAGGCCAACCGCGGACAACGCCAGAACGATCCACCCGATACTGCGCGGCGGCGGCCCGATGGTCATGTGAAGATGAAGTTGACGGACAAGTCTCGCCAACAAACCGAATAGAGTTTGCAGCCATGAACTACTTGGCTCTCGCGCATGATAGGAGGGCTCCGAGAGAATGGCCTGTAGTCTGCGGTGCCAAAACAGGGAGTCTTGCATGCCGGGTTAGTCCTTTTCCGTCATGAGTTCTATGTCGTATCCGTCGCGTCGGATGCGCATGTCGATATACAGATTGGCGATCAATAGGGCATAGAATGGCGCGAGTACGATACTGATGAGGCCTGTGCCGAGCAACCGCAATGAGTTGCTGGGCAGCAGTTCAATCAGAAACGACAGTCCTGCGCTGGCAAGCCCCAGTACGATGGATGCGATCAGAGAGATGAAAAAGAGCCGCCAGAATGACCCTTTCGTCAGCGCCCAGGACCGTCGAAGCGCGCGCCAGTTGCGCAGACTCTCCACAACCACGCAAGGGAAGGTAAAGAGCAGGCGAACGTTCAACCAAATCGCAAGGATCACGACAATTAAGTATATGATCAACAAGACGGCCAAAAATGCACCGGACTTCGCTCCACCGGCAATAACGAGGGCCACCAGCGCGCCGCCCAGGACGACTGCAGCCGCTGCGCTGAGTCCGACTATTAACCACGTGGTGGCCAGATAAGCGCCCCAGCGCTTGACCGCGCGGCGGAAGTAAGTCCATATCGGGTATTTGACGGAACCGTACGCGACGGTGTCCGCTCCCAGGGTGTAGTATGTACCTTGCAGAAGAGGGGTCACGACATTCATGGCCACGAGACCAATAATAACCTCCATGCCTGCAAAGGCTGTTCTCGCTCCCAAGGATTGCGGTTGGCCCAATTGGCGGACTAGCGCTGAGATCCCCGCCTGACCGTGCAACAGAAGCTGATAGTTGATGGTAGGGACCAGAGTGCCAGCGATTGCGTTCATGATGGCGACGGGTGTCATGAAGATCAGACTGATCAACAGCAGCGGTCCAAAATAGTCGCGATACTGTCTAAATACATCGTCCAGAATACCGTCAATGGAACGGGCTCGGACAGGCTTTGGCAAAGTACTTCCTCCTTACGTCCGGGGCTCCGGATTTTATGGAACATAGACGTAGTATACCAAAAATTGCACATGTGCATCGAATCCAGTTGTTCACTGTCGGCAATGCCAATTCCGTTGCGGCCATTGGTCATACCTGGCGCAAAGAGGTATACTGAACGAGATACGCGGTCGCCGTCCAAGAGACAGGCCACTCGAGCTGTCTGTACGGCGGGCCAGGGAAGAAAGCCAAGAGGTGACATTATGGATAAGCGCAAGGTGATGATTCTGGGAACGGGACCTGCGGGTTTGACCGCAGCAATCTATGCGGCAAGGGCGAATTTGCAACCGCTTGTCGTCGAGGGAAACGAACCGGGTGGACAGTTGACTTTGACCACGGAAGTGGAGAACTTTCCGGGATTTGAAGACGGGATTATGGGTCCAGCTCTGATGGAACAGATGAGGAGGCAGGCGGAACGATTCGGAGCGCAGTTTCTTATCGGCTGGGTGACCGACGTCGATCTTTCGGTCCGTCCATTTCGCGTAACCGTCAATGAACAGGATTCCTACGAAGCAGACGCACTGATTATCTCGACGGGCGCTTCCGCAAAACTGCTTGGCATTGACGGCGAGTCCGACCTCATCGGACGGGGAGTGTCCACCTGCGCTACATGCGACGGCTTCTTCTTTCGCGGGAAAAATATTCTGGTCGTCGGCGGCGGGGATTCGGCCATGGAGGAAGCGACATTTCTTACCAAGTTCGCGTCCGAGGTCACGATTGTTCATCGTCGCGCCACGTTGCGGGCGTCCAAGGTCATGCAGGAGCGGGCGCGCCAGAATCCGAAAATCAAGTGGGAACTGAATGCGACGCCAGTTTCCGTCGAGTCGGACGGCAAGAAAGTGACTGGTCTTCTGGTGCGCGATGCGGAGACGGGCAAAAATCGCGTCATTGAAACGGACGGCGTATTTGTGGCGATTGGCCATTCTCCCAACACCGCGTTTTTGCGTGGGCAAATCGATCTCGACGATGTCGGTTACATCAAAACGGATGGCTTTAGCTCCGCGACCAGCGTGCCAGGCGTATTTGCGTGCGGGGATGTGATGGATTCACGCTATCGCCAGGCGATTACGGCGGCCGGATCAGGATGCAAAGCCGCTATTGACGTGGAGAAGCATCTTGAGAGTTCGAGTTCGCACGACTGGTCGCAGTCTGCCAAGGAACACGAACCAGCGCGGCCCTGATCACCAGAGAACGAGGCAACCCGCCAAACTTCCCGTGTATGGGTTTTGCGAGACAAAATCCAAACGCTCCGCGGCGCCGTCAGCGGAATGAAAAGCCCGCTCATCAGGATTCATATGCCGTGCCCGTCGCGAGTTCGGCGCAGCCGTGTCTGAGCAGGGGCACGGCATATGAATCCTGCCTGCAGGCAGGGATCACCGCATTTTCAGGAGGGCGTGCAGGTGGCTGACACAAACCTGCGCGCCACTTTCGTGTCCGTGTATCCATATGTGTGAGCGTGCGTATGAGCGGCAGACTGGAGAATCGCCTATGCCTTTGCCAGCAGCAGTCCGACAAAGAGCAGAATGCCAAACCCGATCAGCGTCTGCGATGTAGCCTTAAATGCTCCCTGAAGCTCCCGGTGTGTGCGAGTCGTCGCGAACAGTCTCGGTACGCGCGCTGTGAGCGGAGCCATCAGAAGGGTAAGCAAGGTCCAGGCAGGCAAGCGTTGCGCGAGCACCAAAACAGGCACGCATAGAAACGCAAGGGCGAATGCCGCGCCCAGGATGCGAATCGCGCGTCTGCGACCGGCAACGATCGGCAGTGTTTTGCGTCCGCCGGCGCGATCATGCTCGATATCGCGAATGTTGTTGGCGAGTAAAATGGCGCCAATCAATACTCCGATCGGCAGCGAAGCGAGCGCGGGGGTCCAGGAGAGTGTTTGCGTCTGGGTGAAGTACGTGATTGCTATGATGACCGGGCCCATGATGACGCCTGCCGTGATCTCGCCGAAGGGGGTGTACGAGATCGGAAACGGACCACCCGAATACAGATACATGAACAGCATGCTGCCTACGCCCGCAACGGCGACCCACCACGAGGAACTGGCGCAGATGTATACACCTAGAAGAAGGGAAGTGGCAAGTGTCGACAGAGCGATGACAAGCACGTTCCGGGGCGACACATTGTCGCGTACGATGGTTCCCGCGATTCCAACCATCTCGGCGTTGTCCAGACCGCGCCGGAAATCGTAGTACTCGTTGAGCATATTGGCCGCGGCCTGGATCAGCATGGCAGCAACGAGCATGGCGATAAACACGGGAACGCGAAGAGCGTGCTGCTGAATCGCCAGCCCCGCGCCAACGAGCACCGGGGTGATGGATGCGGTCAGGGTGGGTGGTCGCAGAAGCTTCCACCCGATGCGAACGTAATGGACATGCAAGGGATCTGCCACCTCATTGAAGGATTCACTGGATGATAGCAGATGATTCGCATTTGGACAAGAGGAACTCAGACGGTAGACGGTGAGACGGTTGGCGCAGACCAGCCAGTCTGTTATACTGGAGACAGTACAGACTGGCTGGTCTGTTTGCGGCTTATGCCAGGCACGGGAGGTCTCAGCGATGGCGATCGCGTGGAGTAAAGCGCATGACTATGAGGATATCATTTATGAACAGGCAGAGGGCATTGCCCGCATTACGATCAACAGACCAGAGGTGCGCAACGCATTTCGTCCGGAGACTGTCAGTGAACTCATGGACGCGTTTGCGCGCGTCAGGGATGACGCTAATGTCGGCGTTGTGATTTTCACGGGACAGGGTGATCAGGCGTTTTGCTCTGGCGGCGATCAGAGGGTGCGCGGACACGGCGGCTACATAGGCGGAGATCAAGTTCCAAGGTTAAACGTACTTGACCTGCAACGGCAAATTCGGTTGTTGCCAAAGGCGGTGATCGCGGCGGTGGCGGGATATGCGATTGGCGGCGGCCATGTGCTGCACCTGGTGTGCGATTTGACAATCGCGGCCGAAAACGCGGTGTTCGGTCAAACGGGTCCGAAGGTAGGGAGTTTTGACGCTGGCTACGGCACGGGTCTGTTGACCAGGGCTGTCGGCGTCAAGAAAGCAAAAGAGATCTGGTTCCTGTGTCGACAGTACTCCGCACAGGAGGCGCTTGATATGGGGTTGGTCAATGCGGTTGTTCCTGTCCAGCGCCTGCAGGATGAGGCCGTTGCTTGGGCGCGGGAAATATTGTCAAAGAGTCCGATGGCTATTCGCTTTTTAAAGGCGTCATTCAATGTGGACACGGATGGGTTGGCAGGGCTTCAGCAGATGGCGGGAGACGCCACCATGATGTTTTACATGACAGAAGAAGCGCGGGAAGGTAAAAACGCGTTCCTTGAAAAACGCTCGCCTGACTTCTCGCAATTTCCGCGCTTACCGTAGGACGTCAGGAGGGTATGCAGGTGGACTTCAACGCAACTGCGTCCGCGTCGCCGATCGTTCCAGACTGGTTAAGCCGCCGCCGTCACTCGGGGCGGCTGGCGATCGAGTGTGAAGGTGTGGCGTGGACGTACGCAGAGCTCCACGAGCGCGCGGGGCGTCTGGCGGGGGAACTTGCAAAAAGCGGAGTGAGAAGCGGGGAACGGGTTGCTCTGCTGGCCCGGCACGGCCTGGTGTTTGCGGCGACTGTGCACGCGCTGATTCAGTTGGGCGCGGTACTGGTGCCCCTCAACACGCGTCTCGCGATCCCGGAACTGGTATGGCAAGTGAACGCGGGCCGCGTGCGCTTGCTAATTTGCGACGCAGAACACAGTCATCTGGCGCAGCAGTTGAGGGACCAGATGTCCACTGACGGAAAAAGCAGCGTAATCGATGTCCTGACATTGGATGGAGAGCACTGGCCAACGTCAGCGGATCCGGTGCGTCGCGATCATCTTGATTTGCGTGATGTTCAGTGCGTGATGTTCACTTCCGGCACCACCGGTCGGCCAAAGGGAGCGCTGATCACGTACGGCAACCATTTGTGGGGTGCGACGGGTTCGGCATTTCGTCTGGGTGTGCATCCGGACGATAAGTGGCTCACGCCTTTGCCGCTGTTTCATGTGGGCGGACAGGCGGTGCTGCTGCGGAGCGTGATTTACGGCACCGCAGCGGTGATTCATCGCGCGTTTGACCCAGACGCTGTGAATCACGCGATCGACACGCAGGGCGTCAGTCTCGTTTCAGTTGTGCCCGCCATGTTGACGCGCATGATTGCGAACCGGGAGGTTCCGTATCCGACCACGCTGCGCAACATCCTGCTTGGAGGGGGGCCTGCTCCCCAACCGCTGCTTGAGGATTGCAGGTCTCTCGCTGTACCTGTCAGCCAAAGCTATGGACTGACTGAAGCCAACTCGCAAGTGGCTACGTTGTCGCTGGAAGACAGCATGCGCAAATTGGGATCAAGCGGGCAACCTCTGCTTATGACAGAAGTTCGCATCATGGATGGGGAAGTGGCGCTGCCGCCTTGGTCGGAGGGGGAGATCGCGCTGCGCGGCCCGACAGTCATTCATGGCTACGACAGTCAATCGGAAGCTGGCGCTGACGCCTTTCGCGACGGCTGGTTTTATACGGGAGACATGGGCTATCTGGATGATGAAGGCTACCTCTTTGTCCTGGACAGGCGCAGCGACTTGATTGTCTCTGGCGGGGAAAATGTCTATCCCGCCGAGGTGGAGGCGGTCCTGCTCGCTCACCCTGATGTCGTGGAGGCTGGCGTGACTGGCGTAGCGGATGAGCGGTTTGGCCAGGCTGTCCTGGCTGTCGTTGCGTTGCGCGCCGGGGCGCTGGTTGAGGACGCGGATATCAGGCAGTTTTGTCGCGAACGATTGGGCGGATATAAGGTTCCGCGCGATATCCGTTTCGCCGCGGGGTTGCCGCGCAACGCCGCAGGGAAATTGCTGCGAAAGGAACTTGTCAAATGTCTGTAGACATTGGGACATATACGTCATTGTCTGACCGGAAACATTTGGATGCGTTTTCTGATGCGCTTCGTCAATCCCTGGCGCAGGCGCGGCTGTGCGGAAACACTGTGATCGCGTGTTGTTCGTTGCCGCTCACCGCGACTACCTGTGATTTGCGTGCGCTGTTTGCCGTCGCGGACGCCTATGAGACTCGTTGGTACTGGTCTGATCGAGACACCCATAGGCGGTGGTGCGCGCTAGGCGCGGCGGCGATACAAGAGTATGACAGTTTTCGACCCGTTTCGGAAGCAGCGCAGGCGTTGGCGGATCTGACCAACCGCGTGATATGCTTTGGCGATGCTGTTCCGCGCTGGCTGGCAGGGTTCGCATTTGATCCGGAACACCCCCGTGATGAACTTTGGCGCAATTGGCCGAATGGTCTGTTGATGCTTCCGCGGTTTGTGATTGAGCAGCGGCCGGGGCTTGCGACCATGGTCACAGTATGCGTTGAGGTGCAACCGCATACGGAGACGGAGAGTCAGCGCGATCGACTGATGGATGAATTGGTCACAGCGCTGGATCGATCGCGGACAGAAACAACGCGGACGGATCGATGGACGCGTGACAATGCGAGCGACAATCAGCAGGTGTTCGCGGCCGCTGTGGAAGACCGGAACAGGGAGCAAGCGGACGCCGCCTCTTTGAACTTGTCATCGACACAGGCAGTGTGGACGGACGCCACTTTGAGCGTCGAGGAAGACATTCGTCAGGGCCTTTATGAGAAGGTTGTCCTGGCGCGTCGCGAACGCGTGTCTGTACAGGCGTTCGCGCGATTGCCCCAGACGCTGCAGGACCTTGAGACACGATATGGCGACGGCGTGGTTTTTGCTGTCGCGCGAGGGGGTCAGGTGTTTGCGGGAGCGACTCCAGAGCGGCTTGTGCAGACGGGTCACGGCGCCGTATCGATCGATTGCTTGGCAGGCACCGCTCCCAGAGGTTTGACGCCTGACGAAGACGCGACCATGGCGGAGATGCTCTTTACCAGTCACAAGAATCGTGAGGAACACTCCTTTGTGCTAAGAGGAATATTGGGCGACATTGATGGGTCTGTAGAAGCGGTTCAGTTTCCGGAGGAACCCACTGTTCGCAAACTGGCCAATGTGCAGCACCTGTACACTCCTGTTCGCGGTCAGCTATCGTCCGGCATGTCGATTCTCGACGTCGTGGCGCGACTTCATCCGACGCCGGCCGTCGCTGGATCGCCCAAGCAGACCGCGCTGCAGATCATCAGGGAACGGGAACGCATGGACCGTGGCTGGTATGCGGGGCCGCTTGGCTGGATCGACGGAGAGGGCAACGGCATGTTTGTCGTGACACTGCGCTCGGCGCTCATGGACGAAAACGGCGCAAATCTGTTTGCGGGCGCGGGTATTGTAGCAGGCTCGGAACCCCTGGCAGAATGGCGGGAAACCGAGTGGAAGATGCGCCCCATGCGGGTTGCGCTTGGGCAGGAGTTGATGAAATGATCGTCAATCCGGATCTGTCTGTGGTCGTTTCATTTGTAAGTCAACTTCGGCATGCCGGGGTTGAACATGTCTGCATTTCGCCGGGGTCGCGTTCGACGCCGCTTACTGCAGCCTGTGTGCGGGAACCTGCTCTGCGCACCTGGAGTTTATTGGATGAACGCTCGGCCGGGTTCTTTGCGGTCGGACTGGCTCGTATGACGAAGCGACCTGTCGCGCTCATCTGTACGTCAGGAACAGCGGCGGCAAACTATTTTCCGGCCGTGATGGAAGCGAGGCAAAGCCGGGTTCCGCTGCTCATTGTGACGGCGGATCGCCCACCTGAATTGCGGGGCGTGGGCAGCAATCAGACGGTGGATCAAGTGAAACTGTACGGCTCCTATGTGAAATGGCAAGCGGACATGCCTACTCCAGATGGCGCCGCCATGCTTGATGAACAAGCCAGGACAGCGGTCTTTCGGGCCGTATCCGAGGCTGCGGCAGAGCCGGCGGGCCCTGTGCACATCAATTGGCCATTTCGGGAACCGCTCTTGCCTCCCGATGGTTTGAATACTTCTCTAGCCGCGAGAGAACCGGAAATGACTGACGCGCCCGTTTATGAATCGATGGTTCAAGCGACCCAGTCAAGCACAGCGGCGCCTCCAATCGCACGTCCGGGTGGACGCCCATTTGTTCGCTTTCGGCGCGGTGTCAGACGTCTAGACGACTCTGACTTGAACGCTCTCGCCGATGACCTTTTCCATATGGCGCGCGGACTGATTGTCTGTGGTCCACAGGATGATCCACGTCTCGCCCTGGCGTTGCGCTCGTTGGCAGAAGCTTTGCAGTATCCTCTGCTGGCGGATCCTTTGTCGCAGGCAAGGGCCGCAGAAGGTAGAGGGTCTATGGTCGTTGACGCCTACGATGTCATGTTGCGCGACAGACGCAAACTGCATGCGGATATTTGGGAAACGTTGCGACCCGACGTAGTGTTGCGTTTTGGTCAGACTCCGACATCGAAAGTGCTGGGGGCCTATCTGTCGGATTACAGGGGCGTGCGGCAAATCGTTGTGGATGACGCGGAAAACTGGCAGGATCCATTTTTCTGCGCGACCGACGTGTTCAACTGTGACGCGGTGGATTTCGCAGTTCGCCTCGCGGCGGCCGTGGAACATCGGACAGAGAGCGTCTTTGCGCGAGGTTGGTTGCAATCGAATGCGTCTGTAGCGGCGACGCTTCTCGGGCAGACGATGGCCGTTCCCCCTGAGTTCCCGTCTGCGGTCGGCAGGAACAGTGCCGCCAGCGCGTCGCGCGAGAAGGGCGCGGGTCATGAGCAGGGTACGCAGAGCTCGCCGAATCTACCGGAGGAACCACTGTTTGAAGGCCGCATATTTGTGGAACTGGCGCAACTGCTCCCGGAAGGCTGCGTCTTATTTGCGGGAAACAGTATGCCGGTCCGCGATTTGGATTCCTTTTTCCCAAAAGGGGAGCGCTCTTTGCACATCATGGCCAATCGCGGCGTCAGTGGGATTGACGGCGTAGTGTCGACGGCGCTCGGAACGGCGGTGGGAGCCGCCGCGCACGGCCGTCGCGTGGTGCTGGTGATCGGGGATGTGTCATTCTACCATGATGCCAATGGGCTGCTGGCAGCGCGTCAGTACGGACTCGACCTCACGATCATTTTGGTCCACAATGACGGAGGCGGCATTTTCTCGTTTCTGCCGCAGTCGACTCAGGATGATGTGTTTTCCTACTTCTCGACCCCCCATGGTCTGGATTTTGAACCGATCGTTCGCATGTATGGTGGCGCTCATACACGAATTGCCAATTGGGCTCATTTTAGACAATCCGTCGCTCAATCGCTAGGTTCCTCGGGACTCCATGTTCTGGAGGTTCGCACCCACAGGGAGACCAACGCAATGTGGCATCAGCGGATCTTTGACGCCTGTTCGGGAGTGTTGACAACGTGAGCGGCTATCGCTCCCTGACTGTTAACGGAGTCGAGTTGCGCATATGGCAGAATCGTAGGACCAGCGACGACGTCGTACTCTTTTTGCACGGATTTGCAGGGTGTGCGGAGGATTTCGCCGATATATTTCCCATGCTTTCCCGGCGGGCGATAGCGGCCGTCGACCTGCTCGGTCACGGCGGTTCTGACGCTCCGACAGACAGCGCCAGGTACGAAATGCCGAGCATGGTTCTGGATCTGCGCGCGGTGCTGCTCGCGCTGGGCGTTCTTCAAGCGGACGTGATCGGTTATTCGATGGGTGGACGCATCGCCCTTGCGCTGGCGGTCGCCTATCCGCGTCTGATCCGGACATTGGTGCTGGAGAGCGCTTCACCGGGGCTTTCATCAGAACGCGAACGCGCTGAGCGGCGCAACAGTGATGATGCTCTGGCGGGATGGATTGAATCGGAGGGAATGGAACGCTTCGTTGATTTATGGGAATCACAGCCGCTGTTTGCGTCGCAGACGAGTCTTGACCTGGACCTCAGAAGACGGCAGAGACTGGTCCGACTGGCGCAACGACCCCATGGGCTCGGAGGCAGTTTGCGCGGTCATGGAACGGGCGCTCAGCCATCGCTGTGGGAGCATCTCTCGTCGGTGTCGGCGCCTGTTCTGGCAGTGTCGGGGGAACTCGACGCCAAGTTCACCCGCATTGGGTCCGCCATGACTCGCCTTTTACCTCATGGCGCCCATGTGGTCGTCAAGGGCGCCGGGCACAACGTTCATCTGGAACGACCAGCAGAGTTTGCCGCTTTGGTGACTGAGTTTTTGGATGCGCAGGGTCACATCGATCCATCGAAAACAGTTTTGTTCCGGAAAGACCCGCTCATGGATTCAACGTAATGGTGACTGTCGTTCCCTTCCCCAGCGCGCTTTCCACCTGTATGGAGCCTCCGTGCGCGTCCACGATCCACTTGGCGATCGACAACCCGAGACCGCTTCCCTGGTTATTGCGCTGACGATTGGCGTCACCCCGGACAAAACGGTCAAATATCTTTGGCAATAGCGCAGGAGCAATGCCAAACCCTGTGTCGGCGACTACGATTTTCGAGTGCAGCGTATCACACTCAAGAGACACGGTGATTGACGCCCCCGCGTCGGAATAGCGTAGAGCGTTATCTATTAAAACGAGCAGCAGTTGCCGCAATCTTGCCATGTCGCCGAGCGTCATGCAGGGGAAATGCGGGGTCAATGCCGTGACCGATTTGTCCTGGGCCAAGGCCATCGGGTTAATGGCTTCAACGGTCTCCACGACGAGTTTAGTCAAGTTTACACTGCGTTTGTCGATCAGGGGTTCGTGGGAATCAGCACGGGCGAGCGTCAGCAGATCCTCAATCAGGGAACCCGTGCGCACCAGTTCTTCATACGCGTTGCCCAGATAGCGGATCTCACTTTCGATGGTGTGATCCGGATGTTGCAGGAGGACTTCGAGATTGGTCTTGATGATGGCCAGTGGCGTGCGCAACTCGTGAGACGCGTCGGCCACGAACTGCTGCTGGCGGCGCCAGGACGCAATGGTCGGCGCCAAACTGCGCGAAGCGAGCCACATACCGACCGCTATGGTGAGGGCGAGCGCCGCCAATCCTACTTCTGTCAGTGTCCAGAGCAGGTTGCCCAGAGTGGTGTCTGTCGGCCCTGTGGGTGTTGTGACGCGTATCAAATAATTTCCGCGTTGTGCGTGAACGAGGGCATAGAAGGATCGATAGGGAACGCCCAGGTCGTGCACAGTGACATAATAACCGTTTGGATGGGCCACGGCCAAACTGTAAATATGCCAAACATCGACGAATGGATCTCCATCAATAAAAAAACTGGTCTTTGCTCCCCCCTCATTGACTAAACTCCACAGACTGTAGCCAATTCCCGAAATAGTCATATTCTGACCGTTGGCTGGCTTCGCCTGATTGCGGATGTATGCATGAATGATTCGAGCAGCCGCTCCCTGTAACTGATTATCCAGGACATTGTACAGTTCATTGGTCATCAGACTGTACACTAGCGACAGAAGGATGACCCATATTGTGAGCAGCGCGCCTATGTTAATGCCAAACAGTTTTAGTCGCACATATAGAAAAGGGTCCCGTTTCTTTAAACTGGAGAACAATGCAGAACCCCTCCCATGAATCGTCAGTCGGCCTTCTTCAAAGTGTATCCGACCCCTCGAACCGTTTGAATGACAGGTCCGGAAACCGCCAGGAGTCGCTTGCGCAGGTGATGCACATAGGTGTCAAGAACTCCCTCTAGAACATCGGCTTCATATCCCCATACATTGTCCATCAGTTGACGTCTGGTCAGCACCTTGCCGGAATGCCGGATCAGCATCTCAAGAATTTGCGATTCTTTGGGGGATAACAGTTCCATATTTTCTTCAGAAGTGCGAATTTCACGGGTCTGAAGGTCAAACTCAAGGGACTCGAACGTCAGGTGATTGCTGTGGACGAATTCCACCGGCCTACGCGCTAACGCATGAATTCGCGCCAGCAGTTCTTCGGTCGCAAACGGCTTGACCAAGTAATCGTCGGCCCCGGCGTTGAGGCCTGATACCCGGTCTGAAACGGAATCGCGGGCGGTCAGAAACAACACTGGAGTCGTAATGTCATGGCTGCGCAGTTGTCTGACGATTTCCAGGCCGTCGAGACCGGGCAGCATGCGATCCAGCACGATGGCGTCATAAGGCACAGTCAGGGCCAAATGCAGACCTTCTTCGCCATCGGTCGCCATGTCCGCCTGAATATGTTCTCCAGCCACAAGGCGCACCAGCGCCTCAGCCAGTCTTGTTTCATCCTCCACAATCAGGACGCGCATGCGGCAACATTCTCCTGTTCCGAAAAAAATACGGTCATCCCTGCCATGCCAGGACGGATCATGCACTGTACTGCCGCTCAAACAGGTGCGGCCTAAAGGCCGCAAAACTCGCTGCAGTGCAGCGCATGATCCGTCCTGGCAAGCGGGCTTTTCCATTCCACATGAGGGTCTGATCTAACAATAGCACAAGACGGAGTCGTTAATCATCTCTAAACGCACAACTCATGGACACAGAGGATCCGGCCATCGACGGATCCTCTGTGTCCATGAGTTGTGCGCGGTCCGACCTCTTGAGAGCGCTATGCCGGAAAATCGCCGCAGGCGCATTTTCTTCCCGGTTGTTGGTGCTGCGTAGCAGCATGAAAGTCTATGCCGGAAATCCGTCACCCTGCCGACCGGATTCATATGCTGTGCCCCTGCTCAGACACGGCTGCGCCGAACTCGCGACGGGCACAGCATATGAATCCTGACGAGCGGGTTTTCCATCCCTGCTGTTGGCGGCGCGCAGGCGCCATGAGAGCACTATACCAGTTTGGCTCCTGGTACTGATTCGAATTCCGAATCGAGTTCTGCGAATGACATGTCGGTGCCGGCTTCTTCGACGCTGATGCGAGCCGTTTCTCTGCCCCACAGAACAACCGGGAGGGCAAGGACAAGCAGAGCGATCGCGATCGCTTCAAAGATAACGCGATTGCCCCACAGTTGCAACAGAAACGGCAGGGAATATATGGTCACTACCCCGCTCAATATGCGTGCGGTCATTTCTCCGAAATAAACGCCGCCGCCCCGCAACCGGGTCGGGAACTGTTCCGCCAGGTAGAGTTTTGAGACAGGAAACACCCCAAGGCCGAAAAACGAGGTCAGCAGCCCGGCGACAATGACCAGGGCGGCGTTGGTAAACAGTCCAAACATGATACAACCGATTGACGCGAGGAAAAAATACACTGTCAAGATCCATTTTCGACCATAGCGATCAGCCAGATAGCCTTGAACGATCGAGCCAGCGCCTGCGGTGCCCATCATGGCTCCAGTGAAGAGAATGGCGTTGCCGGATCCAAATCCGCGCTCCATCAGGATCGTGGGTCCGAAGACCAGCAAAATGTAAAACAGGATTAACGCGCCGGTCAGTTGAGCAGCTGCAATGACGCCGCGAGACAGGTACGGCGCTCGCAAAAGGGAGCGTAACGATGGTTTGCGAACAGCCCCCTGGTGAATAACCGCCAGGGCGCGACGATTGATCAACGTCGGATCATGGGGCAGGTTCGCCTGCCGTTCCAGTTTTTCAACCAACTGCCGAACTTCATCCCGGCGTCCATGCTTGAGTAAAAAACGCGGGGATTCCGGCAACCAGAGGGCCAGTGGAATGAGCAGGACGAGCGGAAGACCGCCCAACACGAAGGGAATTCGCCAGGAGACAGCCGCTGGGAAGGCGTGGATCGCCCAGACTGCGGAAAGACTGGGAATCAGATAAGCGGCTGTCAATACACCGTTGGAGTATCCCACACTGACGGCCCGTCGTTTGGCGCGTACGAACTCGGCGAGAAACAGGTAAGGCATGGGAAAAATGGCGCCTTCACCGATTCCGGCCAGAAGGCGAATGATAAAAAGGAACCAAAAATTCGCGGCGAATGCGCCGAGTACAGTCAATACGGAAAAGCATGCGATACCGCCCAGAACCACGGTGCGCCGTCCCAGTTTGTCAGCGATGATTCCCGAAGGAATGAGTCCGATGACGATGCCTATTGTGGAGGACACGCCAAGGAGACCCTGTTGCGCTTTCGAGAGATGCCAGACGCCATTTAAGAGCGTCACGACAGGTCCCACGATGCCGATGTCAAACGCTTCGGCAATCCAGACAAGAGAGAGGAGCGCGACGATCCAGAAAGCCGTGCGGGTCATCGGCATGCGATCCAGCCGGGCAAGGAGATTCTCGTCCCGGTACAGTTCCGGTTGCATAGACCATACCTCCTTCATAAAGTGATGAAACTTGGTCCATCCACGTTCTTTGGGTCGCCCGTTCCTGCCGTTTCACTTCGGTCCTACTGGGAGGCCCTTGTCACCCCCACTTTAAAGTGCTTGGGCGCCGCGGATTTCTGCCCGACGATATAACTGAGCAAGGGGATGTTTCCAATAAGTCGCGCGATGAGGATGCCACCCCCGTAAACCACGGCGATTGTTACCGGAAGCAGCAGCAAACGGATGGGAGTGCTGGGATCGATGCGATAGATCGCGAGCTCCACGAAGTGCAGGATCAGTGGATGCACGAGAAAGACTCCAAATGAAGCTGCCGCCGCGACTTTTACGAAGCGGGAAAACCACTGCACTCCAGGCTCCAGGCGAACTTTCGACCAACTCATGCCGGCTCGCCACAAGGCCACGGTGACGGCGAAGCTAAAGGGAATCATCATCGGCTGCAGCACCAGCACCGACATGGTCTCATCCTGATGCAGCACCAGTCGGTCAAGAGCGTAGTGCGCCCACAATGCGAGCAATACCACCGCCAATACTCCGTACACGAGCTTTGCGTGTTCCAGCACATACGCTTTGATCTTTTCGTAGTGAATGGCGAACAGGGCTCCGGAAATGAACCAGAACTGGTACGTGATCAGGTAGCGGTCGCGGTAATGAAGGAGCAGCGCCAACCACTGCGGAAAATGCGCTGTGTCCATGTTTTGAAGCACCGCTTTATTGACCCACATGAGCGCAATCTGCAGCGCGAAACTACTGATGAAAAGAACAGTGTGCCAATTTTTCAGTTTTTTCATAAACATGACGAAGAACGGAAAAAATAGGTACAGTTGCATGGAAATGACCAGATAATAAAGATAGAACTGATGACCATCGAGCAAAGAGGTGGCGTACGTTCCCAGGACGTTGGGCAATGTCCACTGCCAGCCTTTGAGATAAGTTCCGGAGAACAGGATGTACAGGAGCGTAAAGGCCGCGTACGGAATGAAAATCAGTTTGAAGCGTTTTGACCAGAAAGACCGCGCTTTGAAGGGTCGATTGTAGTAGGTAATGAACAGAACCAGTCCAGTAATAAACATGAATGATTCCCTGGTAAAATGCAGGGCGGTCAAGGCAGCTTCGAACCCGATGCCTGTTTCTGACAGCGGTGGCGAAAACAGATTGAAAAACGAGATCACATGAACGCACACAACGCCGAAAATAATAAATGCGCGCATCAGATCCACTTCGTACAGATGCTCTTTCATAGTATCGATCCGCACACTCCCTTCTGGACTTGATGGTAAATGGGAAGTTTTAAAGTTACCTTAAGGCGTCGGTTTGCCGGGTCTGAACGGCTTTGCTCGATCATACAGACCTTGGTCAGCCGCGGGCTGGGGAGGGGAGGAACTGATCATTAAGGCGATTTTAAGATTGTTTAGGCAAACTGAAGTCAATCTTATCTGATTTCCGGAGATTGGAGCGATGAAGGTGTCCGAGTTAAGCGCGCTTCTATATGCAAGGTTGCGGACGGGCGCGTCCGCGGTGGCGCACGACAGTGAACACTGGTTCACTCGCGAACAATTGCTGCGCGATATGAAATACGTACACGATGTGTTGCGGACCTTCGGAATTGCAGCCGGCGACCGCGTTGTCCTCGCTCAGATCAACTCATACGCTTTTGTGGCTCTGTATAGTTCTCTCCTGACTTATGGCGCTGTGGTCGTGCCTGTTAATCCAAATATGCCTACTCCTGAACTGGCGGGAGTGATCAACCGTTCAGAGGCCGTCATGGCGTTCGTTGGACCGGAGCTTGTCGATGCGCTGGGCGCAGCGGAATCGCTGCATCGGTTGCGGACAGTGGTCGCCGCCTTTGTGAACGCGGACAAGAGGTTGGAACTCTCCGTGTTCGCGGTCCGGACGGATGGTCTGATCCCGGATAGACTTCCATGGCGCTTCGCGCCACCAACAACCGGGAAGAAAAATACACCTGCGGCGATTTTTCGGGATAGCGCTGCCGCGTACACAGCAGCGGCCATGCCTCCGTCAGACTCGCCCGCCTTGGAAAATGTGGCCGACGCGATAGCGGGCGTTGCGGAAAGCGATCCTGCCGTCCTGCTTTTTACATCCGGAACCACTGGCACTCCCAAAGGAGTCCTGCTCACCCATGGGCAGGTGCTCGCCACAGTGCGAAATGTGACGAATGCTCACCGTTTGACTGCAACTGATGTGAGTTACTGTTTTTTGCCCATGTTTCACATCAACGCGCAGGTTGTCGCTCTTTTATCCACGCTGACGACCGGCGGGCGTTTGGTCATCGGTCAAAAATTCAGCGCATCGCGATTTTGGCCGACTGTCATTGAACATGGCGTGACGTGGGTTTCCGCGGTGCCCACGGTGATTGCGATACTCGTCAAAGGCCCCGAACCATCCGCGGTTGCCGCGTCCCTGCGCTTCGTACGATCTGCGTCTGCGCCGCTTCCGGCCCTGCAGGGTCGGAGATTCGAGGCAAAGTTTGGCGTACCAGTGATAGAATCTTACGGATTAACAGAGGCTGCCAGCCAGGTTTGTGTCAATCCCTTGCCCCCAGGGAAGCATAAATTTGGGTCTGCAGGTGTGCCGTATGGAGTTGAACTGCGCGTGGTGGATGACGCGGGCAGTGTGCTGCCGTACGGCGACGTGGGGGAAATTGTGATTCGCGGCGAGAGTGTGATCGCTGCTTACGCATACGGCGACGAGACTGGCGCGGGCTTTCGCGAAGGTTGGTTTCACACTGGAGATCTGGGATATCTTGATGAGGATGGGTATCTGTTTATTACCGGACGGAGCAAGGAAATGATCAACCGCGCCGGTCAGAAGATCAGTCCCCGTGAAGTGGAGGAAGTCATTGGTCGACACGCTGGAGTGAAGGCCTGCGCAGTGATCGGATTGCCTGATGAGTTGTACGGTGAACGCGTGGTGGCTTACGTGGTTCCAGAGGAATCGGCGCGGCGGCAGGACGCCTCCTTTAAGGAGCAGTTGCGAACCCTCTGCGTCGCCACTGTTTCCGCATACAAATGTCCCGCGGAGTTCCATTTGGTTGAGGAAATCCCTCTTGGCCCGACCGGCAAGATACAACGCCACCGTTTGAAACAGGAGATTATGGCTATCGGTTGTGCAAACTGACTTTGGGGGAATGGTGTTGAAGCGTTTGCTTTTGCTGTGTGTGCTCTTAGCGATACCGATTATCGTCATCGTGCGATTACAGCCCCGTGCTGATGCGGTGTCACTGCACACTGGCTCCTTATCCAGGCGTACGACTGCGCGCCATCAGGCAGCAGCGGCAAAGCATCAGACAGTCAGAGTAATGACCATAGGTTCGTCGGTCGCCCGTGGTTGGGACGATCCGATTGGCGGGGGATATCTGGCACGCGCGTTCCGCTCGTTCACTGCGCTTGGCGGCGCCTATTACAAAGTGTATGATCGGGCGCAACCAGGCGCCGGGGTGCGAAAGATTGTAAGTCAGTACCCTGTGTGGCTAAAGTCGGTGAAGCCGCAAATCGTTGTCATTTCCTGGGGAGCGCTAGACAATCTGCACAACAAGACTCCGATCAGTATATTTCGGCAGCAAATTCATTGGGAAGTTCAGAGTGCGCTTGCGGCGCATGCCGTAGTATTCATCGTCACGCCGCCAATCACAAAAGCGTCCTATACGGAATATCCGACGCAAGAACCGTTTGTCCTCGACAACGAAATGAATGTGGCCAAAAGCTTCAACAGCAAAAACGTCTATGTGTTCGATGTCTTCGATCAAATGAAGGCGTATCTCGTCGCTCATCATCAGACTTATGTACCGTATATGGCCGACGGTTGGCACCCGAATGCCAAGGGGCACGCTCTGGCGGGACAGATTCTCTACATGGACATGCTGCGCGAGTTTGGATCCAAAACTGTCGCCTTCACGGGCTAGACCGCAGAGCTGATCGTTTGCAACTTGCGGCGACGCCAGGCGAAAACGGCCGCAATCAGGCAGATCATCGCCGCGGTGAGATAGAATTCACGTGGAGATCCCGCTTCGTAAAGCATGCCGCCAAGGATGTTGCCTAACACATTGCCGAGTGCCGTGGTGGCGCCAAATATACCCTGTCCAGTGGCAAACAGCCGTCTGGGAAGGGTATTTCTGATATACATGACACACGAAGTATAAAAGAACCCAAAAGATACACCATGCAGAATTTGTATAGCCACGATCATAACGGTCCATGGCGAAACGGCTACAACCACCCAGCGCAGGGCATAGGATACGGCTGACAAAATGAGCATGTATCGCGGACCCAAGCGATTGTACAGCTTGGTGGCAAACGGCATTGTGAATACCTCGCTGCCTGAGGAGAGAACATAAGCGAGCGGCAGCAGTTTTGCGCCTCCCTCCAATCTCGACATGTATAACGGGAAAAATGTGTTATACGCGGGTATCGTCAGCGCCAGTCCGAGGACGATCAGGTAAAATGGCAGCAGGGGTCTGAGACTCGCGGCGCGATTGACCGACGGATCATTGCGTGATGCGCCCTGGTCGGAGTTGGGCAACGGACTGTCTTCCTGGACTACCTCCCGGATTGTCAAGGAGACAAGAAAGCCTGTCGCCACGAAGGGGGAGTACAGCAGCCACAGGAAATCGATCGATCCGTGAAGGAGGAAGGCCGTCACTGACAGATTGGCGAGTGAAAACCCAATCGATCCGAACACGCGCACGCGTCCGTAGTCAATCCCGTATCGTTGCGCGTAGTCGAGTGTAAGGTGATCAGCGAGCGGGGGAAACGAAGTGAGAAACACTGCGAGTCCGGTCAGGATGCCCGCGATGGCAACCACGGTCGACGAGTGGTACAAGATGATCACAAGGATCGGCAGAACCAATAGCTGCAGGCGCAACAGTGGCACGGCGCGACCCGTTCGATCAGCGACGGCGCCCCATAAAGGCGGCAGAAGGATGCCCACGATCGGGTTGATGCTGAGCAACAGTCCGATGCTGAGCGGCGAGAAGTGGCGATGAGTCAGTAATACGGGCAGATAGGGAATGAGCGAGCCTAAACCGGCAAAAAACGTGAGGTATAGGCTCCGCAACTTCCAGGTCTCGAATTGTACGTTCACGGCAAAACCTCGCTGTCTGAAGGAACGGTTCCAGTTCATACACAAAGAAGACGCTTACTCGTACCTGCGCCTCCCTTGCCGTAGCCAAGTTTTGATTTGTCCATCACATCATTATTTCTTGCGACGCATCACAAAATAAATGGCGACTGCAACGATAACGACCGCCAGAATAACCCACCGAATAACATGGTGACCCAAGAAAGTTCCTCCTCCCGCCGTCGATTCTCGTCTACTATACTATGGATTCAGAGTCTTGTCAGCAAGAATTCGAGGTCACTGGATCATAGCCCTTTTTTGGCGTCGGGCATCCTGATATAGTGGAATGAGAATGTCGAGGATCCGCCGCGAGGGGTGAGGCCAGGTGATCGAAAGCATGGAACAGACGTGGGACCTCGACGTGTTCTTTCCAGGCGGAAGTTCGTCGGAGACGTTTGATAGATTCTTGAAGGAATTGCAAGAGGATATTTCTGCTTTCCGGGAGTTGGTGTGCCGTCCGGTTCCCGCCATGAGCGCGGCGCAAGTGGAACACTTTGCGTACATACTGGAACAGACGCAGTTCCTGATGACCCGGATGCGCGAGGCAGGCGCATTTGTGACCTGCCTGAATGCGCAGGATGTTCACGATCAGGAGGCGAAGCAGCTAAGCGGACGCATCAGTCAGTTGACCGCGGCCAATGTCTCTGCTCTTGCTCTGCTCGATCAGCAATGGCTGCACCTCTCTGAGAGTGTTTGGGAAGCGCTGCTAAGAGAAACACGGGTTGCTCCCATCGCATTTTCGCTGCGCGAACGGCGCGCCCGGGCCGCGGAAAAATTGCCGATCGATCAGGAACTGCTGGTCACGGACCTGTCCGTGGACGGATACCACGCTTGGTCAGACATATACAATGCGGTTATTGGGAACATGAGTATTCCGGTAGAGAGACACGGCGACGTGATTCATTTGTCTGTCGGACAGGCCGCGAACCAGATGCAGGTTGCAGACAGGGCGATCAGAGTAGAGATGTTTGGCAAGTGGGAGCAGGCATTCGGCAAGCAAGAGGAACTCTTTGCCAGCACCCTGAATCATCTGGCCGGATTTCGTCTGCAAGTCTATAAGCATCGGGGATGGGAATCAGTTTTACGGGAACCCCTGCAAAATAATCGCATGACAGAAGCGACACTCTCTGTGATGTGGCGAGTGGTCGAGCGCCGCAAGGAGGCGCTGGCTTCATTCTTGAGGCGTAAAGGTCGTCTGCTGGGAACGGATACTCTGTCTTGGCACGATGTTGCGGCTCCCGTCGGTAATGGGGGCGAGCAGGTGACATTTGCGCAGGCAAGAGCGCTGATCGTTGAGCAGTTTGGCCGCTTTAGCGCGGATATGGCCGCATTTGCGGACAAGTGCTTCAAAGAGCGCTGGATCGAGGCGCTCGATCGCCCGGGGAAACGGCCAGGCGGATTTTGCACGAGTTTTCCGGTCGCCAATCAGTCACGCATTTTCATGACATTTTCCGGATCCATTGCCAATGTGGCCACCCTCGCGCATGAACTCGGCCACGCCTATCATCAGCACGCGATGGACAGAATTCCGCCGATGTCCAGGCAGTACGCGATGAACGTGGCTGAGACAGCTTCAACGTTCGCTGAGATGCTTGTCGCCGATGCGGCGCTGCGTCAGACAAGCGTTAGAGAAGAGCGTTTGGCGTTGCTCGATGGAAAGATGCGTAGGGCGGTTACGTTTTTCATGGATATCCACGCGCGCTTTCTCTTTGAACTTGACTTCTATGCAACGCGCAAAGAGGGGTTGGTCGGCGCGAAAACGTTGAACGACATGATGGAACGAGCGCAGAAAGAGGCGTTTCTCGGTGTGCTCGATGAATACCACCCGCGATATTGGGCATCCAAGATGCATTTCTACATGACGCACAATCCATTTTACAATTTTCCCTACACGTTTGGCTATCTCTTTAGCGCAGGCGTGTACAGAACTGCGCTGTCAGAGGGCCAGGGGTTCGCAGATCGCTACGTAGCACTGCTCCGTGACACGGGTCGGATGACTGTGGAAGATCTGGCGGAGGCGCACTTGGGCGTCGACTTGACGAAAGATGAATTTTGGGAATCTGCAGTAAAACTCGTGTTGCAAGACGCCGAAGAGTTTTTGCGCCTGACCGACCAGGACGTGTGACCCATGAGCCGCTTACAAGCAAAACATAAGAGACGGTCTGAAGGAGGATGACTGGCACGCTAGGACCGAGGGGTTCATACACTGGTCATGACGGACGAACAGGCGCCGTGGAAACCTGACCGTAGATCCACTGGAGCGTCTTTCGTCGTGACTGTCTCTTGGAGGTGGCTTTATGCGCGCGTTCAGCGGCCTGTTCCAGTTACGCTGTTCACGTTGTTCTGCCTGCTATGACTCCCGGGAACTCATTCAAATGTGCGATTGCGGCGCGCCGTTGTTTGCAGAGTATGATTGGGATTTGCTGCGACGGGAACTGACAAAGGGAGACCTGCAGGAGCGTCCGCAGAGTCTGTGGCGCTATCACGAACTGCTTCCCGTGATGAGCGAGCAGGCGATTGTGACCCTTCGGGAATCGATGACACCCATCATACCGCTTGTCACGACTGGACGCGCCATGGGGATGCAGCATCTTGCGGTCAAGGATGAAAGTATTCTGCCAACGGGTACTTTCAAAGCGCGCGGTGCAGCGGTGGGAGTCTCGCGAGCAAGGGAACTCGGCGTCCGTTCGCTCATCATTCCTACTAACGGGAATGCAGGATCGGCATGGGCTGCCTATGCGGCGAGGGCTGGTCTTCGGGCGATTGTGACGATGCCTGAGGATGCGCCAATGGTGGCTCGCAAGGAATGTCTGCTTGCCGGAGCCGACGTGCGCGTTGTTGCCGGCACTATTGCCGATGCCGGAATGCTGGCTTCCCAGCTTCATGGGGCGGGCGGTATCGACTACGACGCGTCGACACTGAAGGAGCCGTATCGTCTGGAAGGGAAGAAAACGATGGGATTTGAGATCGCCGAACAGTTCGCGTGGTCTGTTCCCGATGTGATCGTCTATCCGACCGGAGGGGGAGCTGGTCTGATTGGCATCGACAAGGCATTGCGGGAGTTACGGGAGCTTGGATGGCTCGATGAGAAGACGCCCCGCATGGTGGTCGTGCAGGCGCAAGGGTGTTCACCTTTGGTGCGCGCCTTTGATCAAGGGGCCAAGGAATCGGAATTCTTTGATCATGCTGACACCATTGCATTTGGCATGAGAGTTCCAAAGGCGATTGGCGACTTTCTAATTCTCGACATAGTGCGTCGGTCCGGCGGCACCATGATCGCGGTGAACGATGAAGAGATCAGCGCAGAACGCCAGAATGTCATGAAGCTGGACGGTCTGCATGTTTGCCCGGAAGGCGCAGCGGCTCTCGCCGGAGTAAGGAAGCTGCGCGAGGCGGGCTGGTTGCGCGAAACGGATACGGTTCTCAGCATGAATACCGGTTCCGGACTCAAGTATATGGATCAGGTCTCGGCCGATCACGCCGATTGACATGATATCTGTAAAAGTCGTGGGCGAGCAGAGTATGGGCGAACACGGCGCGAGCTTCTGTCAATAAAGGGTGAGACTCCGACTCCGACTCGGGCGCATCTTCAACGTCCTGATAGCGGGCGCTGACATGCGTTAAAATCAGTGTGCGAACGTGGGCGGACCGCGCCAATTCAGCGATCTGCCGCGCGGTCGAATGATGGCTGCGCGCGGCAATCTGCGACTCATTTTCGGCAAATGTCGATTCGCCGATCAGAACGTCAGCCTCTCGCGCCAGGCGCGCCGCTTGCTCACACGGGGCGGTGTCCCCCAGAATCGTCACCTTTCTT
This sequence comes from Bacillota bacterium, assembly GCA_021805735.1. Classification (GTDB taxonomy): domain Bacteria; phylum Bacillota; class Bacilli; order Alicyclobacillales; family SLC66; genus JAKADD01. The sequence goes on along the minus strand of JAJZEE010000016.1, from coordinate 15,180 downwards.
CCTGGCACCGGATCCGCAACAACGCTTCTAGCCATCACCAGACGCCCATCGGGCAGCACCACGTTTTCTCCCGACTTTAGGCGTCCGTACAGAGGACCTGGCGGAATTCCCTGCTGCATCGCGAGATCGGCGAAAAAACGACCAGGATGAGGAGCCTCCTGTATAGCAAATCCATAGCTTGGGATTCCATGGCACAGGGAGGCGATGGTCACGGTCACGCCGGCGTCTTCAACCAGGACGCCGTCATCTTCAAACTCCCTGATCATGATCGGATAACCGAGTTTTGTCTGTGTAACGGCGAAACAGTGACGTAGATAATCGGCGATGCCCTGCGGGCCAAACACGGTGAGTCCTGCCGTCGCCGCGCACTGCAGGGAACGACTGCCGAGCAGTCCGGGCAGTCCAAACAGGTGATCGCCGTGGAGGTGGGATATGAAAATGTGCGACACCCGCGCCAGACTCAGTTTAGCCCGGGCAAACTGCTGTTGGGTGCCTTCACCGCAGTCGAACAGCCACAGAGACGAACCCTGGTCAAACTTGAGGATGATGGCGGACACATTGCGCTTTGACGTAGGGGCGCCGGCGCCCGTGCCCAGAAAGACGATCTCCATTGCACTGCCCGCCTCCGTGTTGCGCTGCTCGCTTTGATCCGTTCAGGCAGCATATACAGTATGGCGAATTACACTGATGTACGCAATCCGCGTTGCGCTTGACCCAGCGTATACAGTTCAAAACATCCGTTTCACGGCCGTCAGGTGATTATACCAGTAAGATCCTGGGGTTACTCGCAGATAACCTACTTTGCCAAGGCCCCCGCCTTCCTCGATCATCTTGCCGTCACCGATATAGATGCCAACATGCCCGCCATTGTTAAAAATCAGCAAATCTCCCGGCAGCATCTCGTCGATCGGCACGGGGATTCCTACCGCTTCTGCCTGCACGCGGCTGGTCGTGGAGAACCGGTAACCAAGCGCATGATGGAATACATATTCGGTAAAATTGGAGCAGTCAAATCCGTACTGCCCCCGATCTTCATTGTGACCCCAAATGTAGGGAACGCCCAGTTTGCTTTGCGCCACTTCGAGCACCGCCTGGAATTTGGCGTCCCTGCTTGCCGTCAGAGGGGCGACCGGAGTCATCGTGTCATCGTAACGGACACCGAAGGGCAGCGTGGACGGCTGCGATGTCACGGTGCTGGGGGTTCCTGCGCCGGATGGCAGGGCTCCGGACGAAGCCTGGGGAGCCGTACTGGCGGTCGCGCTATTGGATACGGATTCCACAAAGTAGGGGTGAGAAACGACATACCCCTGCTCCCCGTCTGGCGCGACGACTTTGAACCAGGAGGAGTTGACCCGTTCCAGCACCCGCAGCGAAGATCCTGCTTTTATGAGTCCCAGTCGATCAAAACCCCAGAGCCGTGGATGGCTGCGTAAGTATACGTCGTGCCGAACGGACAGTTCCGTAACAGGCAGCGTCTGCGCCGCAACCGGAATGGCCGGGCCCGCCTCTGCCATGAGAGGGATTGACATGATCAGCAAGGCGCCTGACACGACATGGACCCATTTCATCTTTTTTCGCGGGTGTTTTGCCGTGATGTAGTTGACAATGCCTTCGGGAGCGTCCGTATCGCCTATGTCTTCACTGTTTTCGCCTAGTTCAGAGCCGAATTCCTCATTGGCGTTCACACTTAGGGGAATGGCTGTGATTGTAAAAATACCCGACACATCGTCGTAATCCTCGCGCAAGAAACGAATGAACAAATCGCGACCTCCCCTTGACCGAGCCCTTGAGAGGTTGTCCAGGCGTGCCGCCGAGTTCCGTGTAGTAACAGACGGCACTGGAGGATGACCTCTTGGGGGCTAGTTTTTGCGAAAAGGGGAGGAAATATGATCGTGGATTGATTGACCTACAATTGCTCAAACGCCTGAGACAGATCCGCAATCAGATCGTCAGCGTCTTCGACACCGACAGAGAGCCTCACCATGCCATCGGGCAGTCCCATGCGAAGTCGTTCGTCGCGTGGCACAAGGCAGTGGGTCATGGAGGCGGGGTGCTGGATCAGGGTATGGATATCGCCCAGACTGACAGCGATCTTGATCAGCCTGAGGTGGTTCATGAATGCTATGCCAGCTTCCATGCCTCCGCGCAGTTCAAAGGAGATCATCGCTCCAGGGCTGCGCATCTGCCGCTTCAGGATGGACTGCTGAGCGCCTCCAAATAAACCGGGATAATGCAACAACATAACGGCCGGTTGGTTGGCGAGAAACTCAACTACACGTTGGGCGTTTCTTGCATGCTGCTCCATGCGTAGAGCCAGAGTGCGCATACCTCGCAGCAACAGCCAGGCGTCAAACGGGGACAACACGGCGCCGACATCCTTTAGGGTGCTAAGGCGGACTGTACGCATGAACTCCGTTTTACCGACTGCTATCCCGGCGATCACATCGCCGTGACCGCCCAGATACTTCGTGGCTGAGTGAATGACCACGTCGGCGCCCAGGGCGATTGGATTCTGCCAGTATGGAGTCATGAATGTATTGTCAACGATCAGCATGAGGCCACGCCGATGAGCAATTTTCGCGACCAGTCCAATATCGACCAGCGAGAGCGTCGGATTGATCGGCGTTTCTATGTACATGGCTCTGGTGTTGTCCAAAATGGCCGCCTCAATCTGTTCTTCGGTCTGGAGCGGGGACAACGTGTGACCGATCTGAAAGCGTTCAGCCAGGAACTCGAGCAGGCCAAATGTCGAACCGTAAACTCCTTCAGAGCACAGGAGGTGGTCTCCTGATTTGAGAAGCGGCATCAGCACCCCGGAAATCGCGCCCATGCCACTGGCGAAAGCCACACCGGCTTCAGCCCCTTCGAGGTTGGCGACTGCCTCTTCAAACAGTTGAACGGTGGGATTGCCGAGCCTTGTATACACGTAACCGGACTCTCCCCCGGAGAACCTCGCGCCGCCCGTCTGCGCGTCGGGAAATACGAAGGTGGATGTTTGTACCAACGGGGGTGTCAAGCTGTCGTATGGGTTTTTGGAACTCGTCAGTTGCGCAAGACGCGTGTTCCATCCGGAAAGACGTGCTTCCATGTGATCTCCTCCTTGATGTAAGCCCTTTCTAGTGTACGCTAAACGGACGCAAATGGGCAGCGGATTGTGAGCCATGTTCGAAACAGGAACGAATTTTCTTGAACGCATAGATAAGCGCTTGACAGTGGAGATACAGCGAAGTATTCTCTAATTACACAAATTCATATAGGAAAACTCTTATCGAGAGTGGCGGAGGGACTGGCCCGACGAAGCCCGGCAACCGACAGCGCAGTTAGCTGTAGTGGTGCCAAATCCAGCAGACCGATGGCGGTCTGGAAGATGAGAGGGAACGTCTGAAAAAATGTCAGCCGCTTCTCCTCGAAGGGGTTTTTTCTTTTGAAGTTGGATCTCCATGCAAAGCTGGCGGGCTGCTGAGCAAAACGCTCTTGGTTGTCATGGAAATCAGCCGTAGAAAAGGGGAGAAACGGTATGACAGAAGAATCATTGTTGCACTTTGAAACACGGGCCGTGCATGCGGGGCAGGAGCCAGATCCGGCAACCGGCGCTCGCGCAGTGCCCATTTATCAAACATCGTCGTATGTGTTTCGCGATTCCGAACATGCGGCCAACCTGTTCGCGCTCAAGGAATCCGGCAACATCTACACGCGCATCATGAATCCCACCACAGATGTATTTGAGAAGCGCATGGCGGATCTGGAAGGGGGCGTCGGTGCGCTCGCTCTGTCATCCGGTCAGGCCGCCATTACATTTGCAATCCTCAATATCGCAGGAACGGGAGACGACATAGTCGCCTCCACAAACCTTTACGGGGGCACGTACAATCTGTTTGCGGTGACGTTCAAACGGCTTGGGATCAATGTCCGCTTTGTGAATCCGGATCATCCGGAGGAATTCCTCGCGGCCGCGACTCCACGCACCAAAGCGTTTTACGTTGAGACGATCGGGAACCCGCGCATCGATGTGCCGGATCTGCGCAAACTGTCTGACTACGCTCATCAGGCGGGTGTTCCCCTGATTGTGGACAATACGTTTGCCACGCCGTATCTGTGCAGACCGTTCGAGCACGGCGCCGATATCGTCGTGCATTCGGCGACCAAATTCATTGGCGGTCATGGCACTTCGATCGGCGGCGTGATTGTCGACAGCGGCGCATTTGCCTGGAATAACGGCCGCTTTCCGGAACTCGTGGAGCCCGACGCCAGTTATCACGGCATTTCCTACGTCAATGATGTTGGGGTTGCCGCCTATATCGTGAAGGCGCGCGTGCAATTGTTGCGGGATCTCGGTTCAGCGCTCTCACCGTTTAACAGTTTTCTGTTTCTGCAAGGTCTGGAGACGCTTCATCTGAGGATGGAGCGCCACAGTCAGAACGCGCTTGCCATCGCGAAATTTCTGGAAGGTCACGAAAAAGTGTCATGGGTCAATTATCCGGGGCTTTCTGCAAGCCCCTATCACGAACTGGCCAGCGCATATCTGCCTGGCGGGCAGGGAGCCATCCTGACATTTGGCATCAAAGGCGGCGTCGCGGAAGGCGCCGCGTTTATCGACAGTCTGCGGCTGTTCTCGCATCTGGCAAATGTGGGCGACGCGAAGTCTTTGGTCATTCATCCGGCCAGCACCACGCATCAACAGTTGGCAGACGATGAACGCGAACAGGCGGGCGTTCGCGATGATATGGTCAGACTGTCAATCGGACTGGAACACTCCGCCGATCTCATTGCCGATCTGGAACAGGCGCTGGATGTCGCGATCAAATGATGTCTGGGGGACATGTGATAAACCCAATTTTGACAGGCGCACTGCGGTACATATAGTGTTTGATTAAAGCCTCAAACACTATATGTGGGATCATAGCGCCTGCTGTGCGGACTTTATCACATGTCCTCTAGGTGAGCGCCCGTCAGCGTCGGCAGGCGGAAGCGTCACGCGTTTGCGCGCAACGATCGGAACCTTTCGAAATGGGCGAGGACGGGCAGCAGCATCAGAGAGAGTGCGATGACTGGGGCGCTGGTCCACTGGGCGGCGTCCCAGTGGAATAAAAAGCGCGGGCTGTCCCCCCGCAGCATTTCCAGCAGGAAACGTTCCACATTGTATAGGATCATTTGAAAAAGAAACAGCCAGCCGGTGGGCCAGCGTCTGAGTTTCAGGAGAAGCAACAGGGCGAAGATCACCACGTCGCCCTGTCCCTCCCAGACTTCGGCGGGCCATAGGGGGCTGTCTCCGTATGTGGCGCGCGCCAGCGTTCCTTCAGGATACAGGAGGCCGAAGGTCTGGCCGGTGGGGGAGCCGAAGGCATCGCCGTTCATCAGATTCGCGTCACGGCCTATACTTTGTCCGAGCATGATGCCGGGCGCAAACAGATCGGCTAACTCCCAAAATCGTAGGCGATGGCGTCGTACATAAATAAACCCCGTCACAAGGCTGCCTGCGACACCGCCCTGAATTGACAGACCACCGTTCCAGATGGCGATGATTTGGGCGGGATGCAAACTGTAATAGCTCCAGTCAAAGAAGAAAACTTGCCAGATTCGCGATCCGATCAATCCGCCGACAAAGAGCAGCGGTCCAAGATTCAGCAGATGCTCAGTAAGTTCCCCTTTGCCCTCCACCTTAGCGAAGTACAGGGTAACCCCAAGGCCCAGCAGGAATGCAAGTAAAAACAGTGTGCTGTACGCGCGCACCGGGAAGTCGCCGACGAAAAACCAGAATTGGTGCATGGGAAACCTCCTCATGTTACTTTCAGATATTGTACCAAATTGTTCCGTGCATCGCTCGCCGGACGTTTTAAACGGCTGTCCGACATGGTGGCTTGGCGACCGGACATGTTTCGGACAGCCTTGCCAAATCAGACTTGCGACGGATGCGCGTTCCTGCGCGGGATGGTATTACGGAGACAGGACTTCCTGTATAGTGAGGGTACACTTCAGCGGTAAGATTGTGAGATGATGCTTTTATGAAACGAACGATAGCGGCGGGCATACTTGCGCTGGGCGTTCTGCTGCTTTTGCGGGCGCTCGGATTGCTGCCGGTTGCGGTAGGATTTTATGTTAGCCAGTATTGGCCCGCGCTTTTAATTGCATGGGGTATGGAAATGGCCTATCACGATGTGCGCCGGGGCAAGCTGAAACTCTTTGCGCCCCTGCTCGTCGTGCTCCTGGGGCTGTTCCTGCTCTTGCGAAACCTGTCGCTGCTAGGGCTCGCGGCTGTAGACCCCGGGCTCCTGATTCTTGCAGTGTTTCTCATTTACATCGGGCTCTCCAGTTTGATCGGATTTTCATACGTGCGCTTCCGCGTGAAAAACGGAGTGCGCAAAATGGCCAAGAAAAACTGGGATTTCAATTTCCACTTCCCGAACGGATGGGATCCCTCCAGCGGCAATGGCGGCTCTTCAGGCGTTGGATCGACTGCGTGGAAAACGCCTCGCATTCCCCACATAGGAGAAGTGCGTTATGGAGACGAACCCTGGCATCTGCAACCTCTTGCCATCAATAACATGGCAGGTTCCGTAAGAATCAATCTCGGCACGGCGACCATCCCGGATGGCGAGACCCCTATTGACGTTGCCGGTACGTTTGGCGAGGTGCGGATTCATGTGCCCTCCGATTTGCCCGTAGCGGTAGAAGTCACCGTTTCCAGCGGCGAGGTTCGCCTGTTTGAGAAGCGTTCCAGCGGTGTCGCTCTTTCCACTCTGGTACACGTCGATCCGGGATATGAAGAAGCGGCTCGCAAGGTCAACATTCGCGTGCACTTAAAATTTGGAGAAGTGCAGGTCGCAAGGGTGGTGTGACATGCGCGATCGAAATGCAGCCGTGACATTGCTCGGCTCGTACGTTCTGACAGCGTGGGCTGTAGCGGTGGTCACAGCGACCGTCACGGTCTACCTGACTGTGAACAGAAGTCTTGGAACTGTCGATGTGGCCATCGGCCATGCGCTGTCGCTGCCTGCTGGGGTCGCTGCGGGCCTCCTTGTCGGCGTTGTCCTGGTCGTGCTACTTGCCGTGGCGACACTGTTGGCGGTGATGGTCAGCTTTCTTGGCACGCGGGATCTGCGTGCGAAGCTGTCAGCGCTCGCTGATGCGAGCGCATTATTTGCCGCCGGAAGATTGACGCATCGAGTTGAGATTCCCGGCGACGACGATTTGGCCGTAACTGCCACTCAACTTAATAGAATGGCAAAGCGGTTACAGGATCAGGTGGCGGCATTGCAGGAAGCGGCGAAACAGCAGGCAGAGCGGGAAAGAAACGCGGAACTGTCGGCCACGCTGCGGGAGCGTGAACGAGTCCGTCGCGAACTGCACGACCGTGTGAGTCAGGATCTGTTTGGACTCTCGATGTTATGCGCTGCGGCAGCAGCAAAGCGCAGCGGCGCACCCGAACAGGCGCTGGCTCTACTTCCGGAACTTGAGGAGTTGGCAAAGCGCACGCAGGGTTCCATGCGCGCCCTCTTGCTGGAGTTGCGTCCCGTCGAACTGAGTGAACGGGCGCTGACAGGCGCGCTTGAACGCCTCACGCAGGAACTGGCGGCCCGCACCGGATTGCCGATTCATTTTGCCATTCGTGACGCCAGGGTTGATCTGCAGCAGGAACCGCTTGCGGCCAGCATTGAGGATACCCTGTTTCTGATCGCCCAAGAAGCGCTGATCAACGCGCTGCGTCACGCCCATCCTCAGCGCATTGACGTAACGCTCGATGTTGAACGGGAGCGGGTGGTGTTGCGGGTAGTCGACGACGGCGAAGGATTTGCGGACATGGACGCCAGCATCACGGCCGTGGGACTTCGTTCCATGGTGGAGAGAGCCACGCTGCTCGGTGGGTCCTGTACCATTCGCAATGTGTCCACAAAGGGAGCGGAGGTTATCGCCATCATTCCCAGAGTCAAGGAGGAATCATAACATGGAGAGAGATCGTCAGAGCACAATCCGTGTCCTGATTGTGGATGACCATCAGGTGGTGAGGCGCGGACTGCGAGCGTATCTGAGCCTGGAATCGGACATTGAGGTCGTTGGGGAGGCGCAGGACGGGGAGAGCGCGATCGCCGAATTTGCAAGAGTGAGACCGGATGTCACACTCCTTGATTTACATATGGTTCCCGTGGATGGGGTGGAGGCGCTCCAGCGCATCAGGCGTAACGACGAACGGGCGCGGGTGATCGTCCTGACCAGTTTTATCGACGCGGCTCACGTCCTGCCAGCCATGGAGGCCGGCGCGGCAGGCTACTTGCTAAAGACGTCCGATCCGAATGAAATTGTGGCGGCCATCCGCGGGGTGTTCGCCGGGCGCGCGACGTTCGACGCTGAAGCCATGCAGGCCATGGCCAAGGGCATGCGCGCGCGCGCGACCATGTCGTTGCTAACCGAACGGGAACTGGATGTGTTGCGGTTGCTGGCAAGAGGGAAGTCCAATCAGGAGATCGGCGATGAGCTGTTTATCGGTCTGAAGACAGTCAAAACCCATGTCAGCAACATTCTGGCGAAACTTGAAGTGACAGATCGCACGCAGGCAGCCGTGTATGCGCTCACACACGGCTTGACCCAGGAAGCATAGATGGTGTATCAGAGACAGTTCGAGTGGTCGGTCCAGTGATCCGGTTGACCCTGTCGACTTGGTTGTACATTTCACTCGAAGGAGTATAATGATATGGGTAAAAACGGTTTGCTAAACTGACCTGTTTGGAGGGAAATATATGTCCGATACCCAGTTTGTTGAGGGGTTGGAGGATGTGGTTGCGCTATCTTCCGAGATTTGTTTTATCGACGGTGAAGAAGGACGCCTCGTATATCGCGGGTATGATATTCACGATCTGATCAAAGGCGGATCTACGTTTGAGGAAGTCGTATATCTCTTATGGCACGGGGAACTCCCTGGAAAGGAACAGCTGGCCGCGTTTGATCACGCCCTGCGCGCCGACCGAGCGCTCAGTCCGGAAGTCTTGCGCGCCTTGCACGAACTTCCGAAAACGGGAAACGTAATGGAAATGTTGCGTACGCTGGTCTCGATAGCGGGGCTATACGACCCGGATGACGTGGATACTTCATATGATGCCAGCGTTCGTAAAGCTTCGCGTCTGGTTGCGCAAGTCGCGACCATGGTCGCGGCGATTGAGCGTTACAGAAATGACCAGGAACCGCTCGCGCCAAATGACAGGCTGAATCACGCCGGGAATTTCCTCTATATGTTGATGGGCAAGGAACCTGATGACTATACGATGCGCGCATTTGAGATCGCCCTCATTTTGCACGCCGATCACGAATTGAACGCGTCGACTTTTTCGGCCCGCGTGACTGCGGCGACATTATCTGATATTTATTCGGCGATCGTGTCTGCCGTCGGAACGCTGAAAGGCCCGCTGCATGGGGGCGCCAACGAACAGGTTATGCTGATGCTCAAGGAAATCGGCGACAAGGCGAAAGCCGAAGCGTGGATTCAACAAGCGCTGGCCGACAAGCGGCGGATCATGGGATTCGGCCATCGCGTATACCATACCGAGGATCCGCGCGCCACGCATCTGCGGCGCATGTCAAGGGAGATGGGCGAGCGCGCCGGCGACACCTCTTATTACGAAATGTCGCAGATTGTAGAACGAGTCGTCAAAGAACGGAAGCACCTGAATCCGAATGTCGATTTTTACTCGGCGTCCACGTATTACATGATGGGCATTCCAGTTCACGTTTTTACTCCGGTGTTTGCGGTGAGCCGCGTCTCGGGATGGACTGCCCACGTCCTGGAACAATATCGCAATAATCGACTCATCCGACCGCGCGCTGAGTACGTGGGAATAAAGAAGCGCGCCTATATTCCGCTGGCGGATCGCTAAGGACCAGAAAGTAACAGTGTACTCTCCTTCGAAGCGGGCAAAATACTAGCACGAAGGAGGTGGTAAGCGTGGCACAAGGACAAAAATCCAACACGCTTCTTATTAAAAGCGCAGGCCGCGCATTGGATCAGTTGAAGTACGAAGTAGCCGGAGAACTTGGCATTCAACCCCCTCAAGACGGCTACTGGGGAACCATGACTACGCGCGACACGGGTACGATTGGTGGTCATATCACTCGGAAACTCGTCGCGTTGGCCGAGCAGCAACTCGCCGGTCGTCAGTAAGCGCCAGACAATCGCACATCACCTGTTTACAAAGCCCCCGCATCGCGGGGGCGCCTTCTGTGTCAGAGGATTTCTTTGCACGTACGCCAAAGGGGGCGTCAGCCGTTCACCCGACGCCCCTGCATGTACGTGTTTGCTTCCTTTTGTGGTCAGTGAACTCTCGACTGCTCGGAGATGCCGCTAAGCGCTTCACCAGCCTCATTGACGTGAATGTCGACAACAGCCAGGTCGCCCAGCGAGCAGATTCCGATCAGTTTACCATTCTCGACCACTGGAAGGCGTCGGATCTGCTCAGACGCCATCAGCAGCGCGGCTTCGAGAGCGTCAGTTTCCGGGGTGACCGTTACCGGATTGGTTGTCATGCACGATTCTACGGTCGCTGTGGCGCAGTCCCCGCCTTTTGCCACGCAGTTGACAACGATGTCCCGATCCGTGATAATACCCGCGAGCCTGTCGCCGTTTACCACGGGCACCGAACCGACATTTTGCGACTGCATTTGACGGGCCGCCTCAACAACAGTCGCGTTTCTGGAACATGTGGCGACGTTTGTCGTCATGAGATCGCGAATTTTCATCCTTTTACCCCCTTATTGATGGATCGGGGATAGTGTGCGCCAGTTTCTCAAGATTTACGCGAGACACGACTCCATAAAACAGACCCAGCCCCATAAAAGCCCCAGATGCCGGTCAGTACATGCAGGGCGTTTTCCAGTGGCAGCGGGTAAGGAACCAAAGCAGTTGGGGCCCATGTTCCGGTCACGCCCCATGTCGTGAGGATAAAACCGAGGAGAATATTGTATACTCGGTGAGCGCGGGCTCCACCCTGACGGGCGACAGTCAGGCCGGTGACGCCGATGGCCAGGTGAATCATCGTCATGCTTCCAGAAAGATTGATCATGTGCCAAAGATTATTGGTAAACAGGCCTGCTCCGGATAATATCAAATAGATCCAACCAGTGGCGCGCGCATAACTTTTCTCGGCTGGCAGAGGCTGCAGCGGCTGTGCTGGCGTGGTACCTTCCGTCATTGGTATGGTCACCTTCTTCCTAATCAATATCGAAAGCCAAGCTCAGTGCCATGTATATGGAACAAGGGGTCAACATATGTCACGGCGCAACGGACATCCTATCGGTAGGGAGGCGATCATATGGACGAGAAGAAATTGCCCTGGCTTGAAACTCCGCTCGATCACTGGACGGCTGATATCGACCCCAGTATCATGGCAGGCGATGATTGGGTGAACGAAGGCGATCCGGGGAACCGTCAGGCGGTCACCGAAGAGGCAGTGCAAGGGCCCCAGACCAACATGGTCGCTGAGCGGTTTATGCATCCGCAACACGATGTGGAAGCGACTGACGATTGAAACGGAGGGGTGGGGCGGTAACCCATCCCCTTTACATATTGATTATCAGAGACAACCTCTTTTACAATGAAGTGGTCAATCATCAAGACTTCGTTCCCATTAGGGGGAACCCCTGACGCTGTTATCTACAGAGAGGACGTCCGTGGAGCATGAAACGGGTTAGTGCGCAAGGGTGGAATGGACTATTTGCCGGCGTCCTCGCAGTTTGCGTTCTCGTCGTGATCGGAACGGGGATCCTCAGTGTGACGACCCTGATTGTCGAGTCTGTTCCATCCATCAGGCAGTTCGGCCTATCGTTTTTGTGGACGCCAGTGTGGGATCCAGCACGCCGCCAATATGGCGCTCTGCCGCTCTTTTACGGGTCATTTCTCACAGCGGTCATAGCTCTGTTGCTGGCTGGCGTGATCGGTGTAACGACGGCAGTGAGCTTGACGCAAATCGGCGTTCGATGGCTCAGATCAGTGATTTCGCTTCTGCTTGAGATACTGGCTGTGATTCCAAGCGTCGTATACGGCGTCTGGGCGCTGCTCGTGGTGGCGCCGCTTTTCGGGCGATGGTCCGGGCAGGCGGGAGGGCCTTCAGGAGAATTTGCAGTGAGTGGTTTCGGCGTGTTGGCCGCGGGCGTAGTGCTGGGAGTTATGGTGATGCCGACGGTTGTCGCCGTGACACGAGAAGCGATTGCGAGCGCCCCCAAGGACATCGCGGAGGCCGCCATAGCGCTCGGGGCGACGCGACAGGAAACGGTGGCTCTGGCTGTGATGCCGTTTGTGCGCAAAGGTATTCTTGGATCGCTGTATCTGGGCTTGGCGCGGGCGTTCGGGGAAGCTGTCGCGGTATCTTTGGTCATCGGCGATCAACCGCGCATCGGAGGGTCGCTGTTCGCGCGGGCCGACTCATTGGCAAGCATGCTTGCGCATACCTTGACAGGATCCGCGTCGCCGTTGCAAACGGCGGCTTTATATGAGATTGGACTGCTGTTGTTTTTAATTACCACAGTCTTTTACGGTCTGGGGCGCTCCTACATCGTACGTGAAGCGATTTCGCCCAGGTTTCAGCCATGGTGACCAGAGTATCGTACAAAACCATGCGAAAATTGAAAAATGCGTTATTTGTCAGCGTCCTGTCAGTCATGACCAGTTTGGCCGTGCTGCCTCTGTTGAGTCTGCTATGGTCAATTGGCTTTCACGGGATTGCCGCCCTGATCAGTTTGTCTGACGCCCCACTCAGTCGCGGCGTCGCGAGCGCAGTGCTGGTCAATGCATTTGCACAGTCGCTTGTTACCACAGCGTCGTCGTCGGCAATCGCTGTGTTCCTGGGCGTCGCGGCTGCGATCTACAGTTCGCAGTATGCAGGGTTGCGTGTGGGGCGCGCGATTCGCTTCACTGTGGATATTTTGTCCGGGGTGCCGTCCATCCTCGCCGGGATGGTTTTGTTCGCCCTGCTGTCAGGTGTCTCTTCACTGGTGGCCGGAGTTCTCGCGCTTGTTTTATGCATGCTGCCTGTTGTCGTGCGGACGGCTGATCAAGTGCTGGTCGCAGTTCCTGTCGCCTACATAGAAGGGTCACTGGCTTTGGGAGCCTCCAGAATACAGACCATATTTGCGACAGTTCTCCCTATCGCTCATAAAAGTCTTGTCACTGCTCTGCTGTTTGTTGTAGCGCGAATGGCTGGCGAAGCAGCGCCGCTTCTGATCATCCTCGATGGAGGAACGGCATCTAAAGGAAGCCTGGGGTTCCAGCCCCTGCCGTTGCGTCTGTACAGCGATCTGACACATGGAGGATCGTTTCCTCATCAGATCGCGTATGTTGAGGCTCTGATATTACTGGTGACCATTATGACCATATATGGATTGGCGCGGTGGGTCGGTCGGCCTGACAGGTGGTAGGAGGTATTGCGCGATGGGTAAAGCGTTGGAAGCGAGGGCTATTTCAGCACGGTTCAACGAACAGGTGATTCTGCGGGAAGTCACGCTTCACATGCCGGTCAATCAGGTCACAGCCATCATCGGGCCGCCCGGGTGTGGGAAGTCGACGTTCATTCGCTGCCTGAACCGGCTGCACGAAACCACGCCCGGCGCCACGATGTCCGGAGAGGTGCTGCTTGATGGACACAGTGTATACGATATGGATCCGACAGAGGTGAGACGTTCGGTGGCCATGATCTTTCATCGGCCCAATCCCTTTCCGACGATGTCTATATTTGACAATGTGGCGGCTGGATTACGGTTGCACGGCTTACGCAATCGCGCCAAACTGGCGGAGTCTGCAGAACAGGCGTTGAGGCGGGCGGCGCTCTGGGATGAAGTAAAGGATCGGTTGCACTTATACAGCAGCGCCCTTTCATTAGGTCAGCAGCAGCGATTGTGCATTGCCCGGGCGCTCGCGATAGATCCGGTTGCGGTGCTCATGGACGAACCCGCTTCAACGCTGGATCCGCTGTCCACGCTTGTTATTGAAGAGTTGATCGAAGAGTTGAAGCGCCAGTACACGATCGTCATCGTTACCCATAACTTGCAGCAGGCTGCACGAGTTGCGGATAAGACCGCATTTTTTCTGGAGGGCGAAATGATCGAACAGGGAACGACAACGGCGCTGTTTACAACGCCGCAAGACAAACGCACAGCAGACTACGTGACGGGGAGATTCGGCTAAAGAGGTTGTTCAAAAATGGGGACCCCTTTCGAGCGACATGCTAAATACGGGGGTCCGCCTTCTCTTCACCCTTTTTGGGTGGTGAGATGATGACTTGTGCTTTGCGTTCCCACTGCCGTAACAGAGGGTACGGATCAAATGCCCATTCCCTCGTTCCCGTGTCCCGGTATATCCCAAAGTGCAAATGTGGCGGAAATTTTCCTGACGTGCCGGGTTTGCCGTAACCGCTGCTTCCCACATAGCCCAACACCTGTCCGGGCCTGACGATGACTCCCTGACGCACAGATCGGGCGTAGCTTGACAGGTGGGCATAATAAAAGTAGGTGTTGTCTGCGGAACGCAGTCCGATCCGCCAGCCCCCCAACCGATTCCACCCAATAAGTTCTACATAGCCAAAGCAGGTACTCAGAACCGGCGCTCCATAACCGGCAAAGATATCTGTTCCTTCGTGGATTCTGCGTCCGCCAAAACTTCTTCCCTCGCCCCAGGTGTCTCGATATGAGTAGCTGTATCGTTTATGAATGGGAAAGGCCCGTTCATTTAACTGAATCGTGCCAAAATGTCTAAATACATGGGCCAAGGCTGTCACGCGTTGCACAGCTACTTCGTTCTCGAAGTGATTCCACAGGACGTTCACCTGCTCGTCCTCGCTTGCTCCGCCGTGTCTCAACCATGTGGCCACAGCCCGTGCCCGGTCGTAGGGATCATTTTGATCGGCTTTTCCGTCTTTGTCACCGTCGGCGCCACGACCGCCAAACAGTCCAATGCGCATAGGATTGATATCGTCCTGAACAGGATTGAACAGCCCCTGCCATTCCGCTTGCGTAAAGCGATAGCCTACGACTGGATGGGGCTGTCTCTTGGGGCGCGAAACACCGACAGGCGGCTTGGTTGACGCCCCGTACACGTCAAGTCCGGCGAGAAGGCTCCAGTGTACGCCTGTCGTTGCTTGAGCCTGAGAGTACCATTCGGGAATGGCCTGGCTTCCTTTTCCACCGTACGGAATAGTTTGTGTCTGG
>JAJZEE010000148.1 GCA_021805735.1 Bacillota bacterium | reverse complement strand
CGCTGCATCGGGCGCAGGCGGTGGACTATTCGCTGTTGCAACGCCGCCATGAGAGTAAGGATACACATCCGAACAAGTTGGACGTGAGTTGTGCCGGCCATCTGGAAGCGGGTGAAACGCCTTCGGACGGCGTCCGGGAATTGAATGAAGAACTCGGGATCGAGGTCGACTTCACCAGCCTCTTCCCCGTCGGTGTACACCAGCACGCGGCCGATCTCGGCGACGTGAAGGATTGCGAATTTTGCCATGTCTTCGTGCTCGTTCGAACGGGCGAGGCACTGTCCGGGTATACACCGGCACCGGGAGAAGTGAGCGGACTGTACCTGATTCGCGTCGACGAGATGGAGAAGCTCTGCCTCGGTGAGTTGGAAGCCGCGCCGATCGCCGGCTTTGAGGTCGATGCGCTTGGCAGGCGGCTTGACCGATCGATCGAAATTGGGCGGATGATCCGTCTCGTGACACTGTCTCCGAAGCAGACCATCCGCAGCATACAATCGAGTGTTGATGTTTATGGGCGTCGATCGAATGCAAAAAAATAGCAACGTTTGCGAGGATGATCCTTCGGGAGGTGATGCGCAGGGCTGACCTGTTCCAGGGGAGCAGTGATAAGCCCAATTTGCGCATGCGCCCAGCGGTAGATATAGCGTCCGACTGAAGCATCGGGCGCTATATCTGGAGTGACCGCGCCTGCTTTGCGGACTTTATCACTGCTCCCCAAGGTGGATGCGGGAGAGCGGCTCTGGTTCAGGTCTCACAACATGCGGCGAGAGAGGGCGTCTATGATGCAAAGAATTCATGAGGCAGCGGCCGCGTTTCTGACAAACCGGCGGATCGCGGTAACGGGCGTGTCGCGAAGCAATCCACGAGAACACGGAAGCAATACAGTCTATTGCCGTCTGCGTTCGCTCGGGTACGAGGTTTGCGCCGTCAATCCCAACGCGGACAGCGTTGAAGGCGACCCTGCTATCCCAATCTGGTCGCAATTCCAGGCGGAGTCGAAGCCGTTGTGATCGGCACCAGCCCGCGTCATGCCGAGCCGACGATGCGCGAATGCGCCGCGCTCGGCATCATGCATGTCTGGATGCATCGGTCATTCGGCGCGGGCAGCGTGTCCGCCGCAGCGACGGCGTACGGCCGGGGCCAGGGCGTTTCAGTGATAGACGACGGATGTCCGCTGATGTTCGGGCCGGCAGCTGACGGTCCGCACAAACTGATACGCCACGTCTGCACCCTGATGGGGACGGTTCCGCGCAGCACCTGAAGACGTGCCCGCGGCATTGTTGCGCAGACCAAGCGAAAATCACACTTACGTTGTCTGCGAATACCGACCACACCGTTTCTGTGATGGTGGCCGCCAAATGTTTGCCGCCATACTTTCTTCACATATCCGCGGTACGATGACTGCATGAAAGGGAGGGTCCAGCATGAAACTGAAACGTTGGGTCATGCCATCGATTGTCACCGCGTCCGTTTTGATTGCGGGCGGTTCGGTATTCGCAGTCACTGCTGCGTATCATGGACAATATGCAAACATCTGGCCCACTGTGACGGGGCAAGCCACGTCAAATGTGGGGGGCTACGGTTCGGGCGCGAACGGCGGCGGCGGTTACGGCATGATGGGGGGCTACGGCGCGGGCGCGAACGGCGGCGGCGGTTACGGCATGATGGGGGGCTACGGTTCGGGTGCGAACGGCGGCGGCGGTTACGGCATGATGGGAGGCTACGGCTCGAGCGCCAACCGCTCTCTGGTCAACAATGCGCAACTGAGTCAACTTGTTCGACAGGGTGAAGCGGGCGCGATCATCGATCGCAAGACGAACACCGTGACGTACAAGAATCAAAGTGTGACGCTCGTCGCGCTCGCTTCACCGCACGGGAAGCCGAACATGACGTGGGAGATCGACGGACTGGTCAACCCCACGGTTGTGGTATCGTCCAAGGCGCAGGTTCGTGTTACACTCATCAATACAGACTGGGGCTACATGCATGGCTTTGAGGTCACCACAACGCCTCCGCCCTACCCGTTCATGTCCATGATGTTTATCAATAATGACTTTTTCCTGACGCCGCTTCCTCCACGGACGACGAAATCGCTAACGACAGCACGAGATGACGCGACATCGGGGGTGCTCAATCTTCGCCCAGGCACGTATCATTACCTCTGCCCAGTGCCGGGGCACGCGCAACAGGGCATGCACGGAACGTTGCGTATCACGTGACAGTCGGGCTGACGCCCGTTCTCATGGCGCTGCCACTAGCTATGGATTCGCAGAAGACAGCACAAAGCCGCGTTTCGCGACTGGCGGACGCGCGGACGTGACTTTTCAAGGGAGATGAACTAGGATGCAGCGGCGGCGTATCCTGGCGGTCGATGACGAGTCACCCATGCGTCGCCTGATCCAGATTTATCTCCATGAAGCGGGATATGATGTGGGCGAGGCGGGCGATGGACTGTCCTGTCTTAAAGAACTGGACGGAGGATTGTATCATCTGGTTGTGCTTGACGTCATGATGCCTGGGATGGATGGGATCGAGACGTGCCAACGCATCCGCAAACAGAACCGGGATATCCCGATCCTATTATTAACGGCGAGGGATGCGGTGGAACACAAGGTTGCCGGCCTCAAGGCGGGCGCGGATGATTATCTGGTGAAACCGTTTGACGGACGGGAACTCGCAGCGCGTGTCGAGAGTCTATTGCGGCGCGCCTATCGCCATGATGAATCAGTCTATGACATTCCTGAACTGCGCCTGCGGGTGGATGTCGAGAATCGGCAGGCTCTTGTGGGCCGCCATGTCGTTAACCTGACACCCAAAGAGTTTGAGGTCCTGGTGCTCTTCGTCAAGCGGCCAGGGCGCACATTTGCCCGTGAACAGCTGCTTGATCTGGTATGGGGAGCAGAGTACGACGGCGACAGCCGCACAGTTGATACGCACATCAAGAACATCCGGGAGAAGTTGCGGTCATCCGGGATCGAGAGCGATCCGATCGCGACCGTCTGGGGCGTCGGGTACAAGTTTGAGGCGTCGGTATGATTCGCAGGAGCATCGCCATTAAAATTGGTTTGTCCATCCTCGGACTGATCGCGGTGGATCTGCTGGCTCTCTACTGGTCTTTGCAGCAACTGATCAGTCATGTGCTGGTGTCCGGCGGCGCCGGACAGACCACATCGGCGCGGGTCGAGCTGCTGCTCATTCTGTCGGCGGTTGGCGCCATTTTGCTGGCGACCGGAATGACCGTGTTCCTGTCACAACGGTTGGCTCAGCCGCTTGTTCGGATGATCCATGTCACACACGAGATCGGGCAGGGTCATCTTGATGCGCGTGTGCCTGCAAGAGGCGACGATGAAGTGGCGCGGTTGGGAGAGGCGATCAACGAGCTGGCCAGACGGTTGCAGCGACTGGATGCTTCACGGAAAGAATTTTTTGCTGATGTGGCTCATGAACTGCGAACGCCGCTCACCTATGTACGGGGATACAGTCAGGTTGTTGCGGATGGGCTGGCCAAGACAGAGGATGAGGAACAGGAGTATCTGCGACTTATTCGTGATGAGACGGACCGCGTCCTGCACCTGATCGAGGATTTGTTTACTCTAGCGCAAGCGGATGAAGGGATTCTGCGCATCACCAGGGAAACCGCTGATATCGGGGAACTGGCGATGCGCGTCGCACAGCGCATGAGACCCAAGATGGAAGAAAAGGGCCTCGGGCTGGGTGTATCGTTGCAACCGGACTTGACAGCGGATGTCGATGTCGCTCGTATGGAACAGGTGTTATTTAACCTTCTCGACAACGCTTTTCGGTATACGTCAGCGCCAGGGCAGGTCAACATCGTCATTCGGCAAAGGGGTGACTCGATCGAGATTGCCGTGCGCGATACTGGCGCGGGGATACCACAGGCGGACTTGCCGTTTGTATGGGATCGCCTCTATCGAGTGGACAAATCGCGATCCCGCCAGCAGGGCGGAACGGGGCTGGGATTGGCCATGGTGAAACGCATCGCTGAGTTGCATGGCGGCACTGTCGAAGCAGACAGCGAGGAAGGGGTGGGCACGACGATGACCATCGTCATTCCGGTCAAGGCGGTTGAGTCACAGCAATAAGGATCATGCGGGTCTGGCCAGGATATACAGCGTAGAACAGGGGGTGAAGGCTATGCGACGAAGCGGATGGATTGCGGCGGGCAGTCTGGTGTTCCTTGGGATGTTGTGTCTGATTGCGGCGGGCAGTGTATGGAACAGAGGACCGATGGGCTGGATGATGTTTTCGATGCCTCTGTTCATGACGCTGTTTCTCATTGTGCTGATGTTCCTCGTCGTTGTTCTGGGAATGACCGTGTACCGCTTTATGACTCATGACGCGCACGAAGTTTTGCGCTGCCGCGTTTGCGGACGCAAACTCGAACCAGCATGGCGGATGTGTCCATACTGTGGAGAACGCTCTCCTTCTTCCGGAGATCAGTCGCGGCGCTTCGACGCTGAGTAGCTCAAGCCGCGAGTCTTCTTTCTGATTGGTCCATCGCGTCAGTATGCCACTAAGTACTTCAAGCGCTCAATCAGATTGGGCGAGACGCGCATGATACGATTGGTGTATGATAGGGCTGTAAAAAGTATATGAATATATGCTCATGTAAGGGTGTTGTGAAATGGTTGTCCGTATGGATGATGCTTGCTGTGGCGGCTTGCATTCGGACGCGGTCGCGGATGTCCGATCGGGTCAATTAGCGGAACCGCTTGTGCTCACTCTGTCGGAAGCCTTCAAGGCTCTGGCCGATCCAACCCGAATTCGTATGCTGCATTGCTTGCTCCGGCGGGAATTGTGCGTGTGCGATCTGGCCGAAGCGCTCGGCATGACACAGTCGGCGGTGTCTCACCAACTGCGGTATTTGCGGACGCTGCGCATCGTGAAGAACCGGCGGGATGGGAATGCGATCTACTACACCTGCGACGATGCCCATATTGCGGGTCTTCTGCAGATGGGCATCGACCACGCCATGCATGCCGGAGCGAATGAAGGAGGTTGATACAGCATCGCAATAACCTGTGCTAATGCCATCTAATATGGTATAATCGTATTGGGTGAGAGAGCCAATGGAAGAAAAGTATGTGAGTATCGGAAAGGCTGCGAAGATGCTCGGTGTCAGTATTGGCGCCCTGCGAAAATGGGAAGAGAACGGTCTATTAACGCCGGAGCGGACACCAACCGGGCATCGTCGCTACCGTGTCGCTGAGTTACAAAAAATTATGCACGAGAAAAACGAGTCACCATCGATTACGTGCGCCATTTACGCCAGGGTGTCAACGAAGAAGCAAGAAGACGCAGGAAATTTGGACCGTCAAACGGGTCGATTGTGCGCTTATGCCGCAAAACAAGGCTGGCCCATTTTCGCCGTGATTTCCGATACGGCAAGTGGCCTGAACGAACACCGTCCTGGGTTACAAAAGGTTTTACAAATGGTCGCACGGCGAGAAGCGTCTGTTGTCTTGGTAGAAGATAAGGATCGATTGGCGCGTTTCGGATTCTCTTATCTGGAATCATTTGTTGAGGCTTTTGCGGGTCGGATCGTGCTAATGGATCACGAGGAAAAAGACGATCAACAAGAACTCGTGGAAGATCTGATTGCCATTACCACCTCCTTTTCCGCCAGAATCTACGCAAAGCGCGGAGGAAAAAAGCTCGTTGAAGTCGTTCGATCCACATTACAAGACCCCGTGACGGGAGTGGAATCGGAATGAAGACGACGTTTCAAGGCGTATTGCTTGAAGTTGGCGAGGAGATCGCCCAAGGCTTGGACCGCCTGATGCGGAAATACGGATTCATGGTGCGCCACGCCTTTAAGCGGTTATTGGAGTCAGGCACAAAAGTGGGCGAATTGGAACGGATCTTGGCTGCGGAAACCGGATTGCCGCTTCGTTATGCAAAAGACGCCGTGGCCGAAGCCAGGCAACTGATCGTCGGCCAAAAGGTCCTCGTCAAGGAGCATTGGCAACTTTGGCAACGACGCGAGAAAAAGACGGCGGCGAGGATACACAAGATCGCGAGACAGGATTCAACGTCACGCAAGTTGCCGGGACTTCGAAGAAAACTGGAGAAACAGCAACGCAAGGCGGCGTTTTACCAACAACATGCAGAGCAAAATACGTTTCCTCCGGTGATTTTCGCAAGCCGCGAACTGTATCTTTCGCAGTTCAAAGAGGGTGTCAATCAGGCAGCGTGGCGACAAGAGTGGGATGACGCCAGAAACGGGCGCCTGGCCGCAAGAGGAGATCGTACAAAGAAAGGGAACCCACTCCTTCGCATTCACGAACAAGACGGCGCGTGGTGGCTGGAGATTTCGCTGGATCACGGTGAAGCACGCGGCAAGAGCGTTCGCTACGACACACTGACGGTTCCCCTGTATGTGCCACGGAAAATTTCAAAGACGACGGGGGCCATTAACGGGCGGGATTACGTGGCGCTATTGCGCCAGGCGATCGAGCGGGGTGATCCGTACCAAGTGGAGGTCCTGCGCAAGCGCGGGGTTCATCGCGTTCACGTCACGGTCGAGGAAATGCCCGCCAAGCTGGTGACGTATCCGGTCAACGGATGGGTCGGGATGGATACGAACCCGACGCTCTTGGCCCTGTGCCATGTTCGAACCGATGGAAACCCGCAAGCATTTCAGTGCTATCGAGAAGGACAACTGTACGATGCGCGAAGTCAGCGCCGCGATTGGTTGACCGGGAATCTGGCGCGGCAAGTCGTCGGGTACGCGAAGGAACGCGGCGCGGGACTGGTCGTGGAAGATCTGAGATTCGTAAACGACAAGGAAGTGAGTACGAAGTTTCGCCGGATCACCCATCAGTTTGTCTATCGCAAGATATTGGTCGCAGTGGAACGCGAAGCTAAGCGGGAAGGCGTGGAGGTTCGGAAAGTACATCCCGCGTACACATCGGTGATTGGTCGGTTGAAATACCAGCCGCAATACGGCATCAGCGTGCACGAGTCGGCGGCGCTGGTGATTGCAAGGCGCGGCGGGTTACAGATTCGGCGCGAAAACGTTCCAAAACCAATCAAGGATTGGTTGGTTGCCAAGCGAGCGCTCAATGAGACGGCGTATCGAAAAACGGATTGGAGTATTTGGAATCAAGCAAAGAAACTGATTGAAAAAACCTTACAGGGGAAAGGGGGCAGCCTGGTTTCGTGGTTGGATCAACGCAAGGAACTG
>JAJZEE010000015.1 GCA_021805735.1 Bacillota bacterium | reverse complement strand
TGGGGATAACTATATCGCAACCGATTTCCGCCGCGGCAATCATAGCCTTCAAAAGTTCCGGCGGATGCTGCATGTCAGAGTCCATGACTGCAATGAGTTCCCCACGGGCAAGTTCAAATCCACGCACAACCGCAGTTCCCAGACTTCGCTCATGCTCACGATGCTCATACCGTACCCAGGAAAACTCCTCACAAAGATGCTCAAGCGACTCCACAGACTCTTTAGAGGTGCTGTCATCGACAAAGATCAGTTCGAACTCGAGCGGATGAAGAACTTTAATCAACGTTTCAGCGACGACGACTGGATTGTTCCCCTCGTTAAACGTTGGCACAACAATACTGATTTTCATACTCAGATCACCTCGTAACATCAGTAGTCGCGATGGAGCGAAATACCAGTTACTTCAATCGCGCATCTTCTGAATACAAAGCTAGATCCTTGCTCACAAGGAGTCAACGAGTGGAAAATCGGTTGTTAAAGGCGCAAAACCGGCAAAAAAGTGAGACCTCCGCGCAAAAATGAGAAAGGAGATCCCTGCTTCTTTATGTCTTAAAAGTTTTTTTATATGCAGAAAACAACAAATAACCCTACAAATCCGGCCTATCAGACTCCGAGACGACCGGCTCGCGGCGCTATTTTCCCTGATGTCCTGCAGGAACCAGAACGACAGTGGTAAGCGAGTAGGGCGGCACAGTTTGCCTGAATGCAGTGCCATGAATAGATCTTTTGGCAGACGCGATGCTCATGCTATTTTCCCCGTAGGTGTAGACAGTCGCCGAATTGGCACGGCTCTCCTCATCAGCCAGATTCACGTGGACATTGTAACTATGGTGCGGACTGTCATTAATCATCAGCACCGAAAGTTTGCCGTCGGCACGCCGCGCAGCGTACACCTGGACCATGCTCTGGTTCGAGACCGCCCGCACGAGTCTCGCCCCGGGATTGACGATGTGAGTCAACATTTGCAATCCGTAATATGTAGGAAACGGCGCGTTGAGCGGCGGTTCCGAGATTCCGTTTCGCATATTTCCATAAGACAGCACGCCGTAGTCGCCGTACTGTGCTGTGCCATAGAGAGAAGAACTGTGATTGGTTCCCAACATCTCGCCGTTATGCAGATCCCACCAATCGATGTTTGCCGCACCGTTGTCAAGCCACGTCATATAGTCGTTCGCCAGAAACAGTGCGTTCACGAGCGATACCGTCTGTTTGCCTGGAGCAGAGTAAACGGAGTTGGTCTCCGTGACCATGATCTGTACGTGCTTCGCGTGTGATCCGCAGTACTGATTGATCTCCTTGCGCAACGTGCTCACCATATACGGAATGGTGTTCGTCGAAGCGAGCAGTTCGCTGTCCGATTCATGACCAGGCGCTTGAGCGTACCAGTGCACATCCACGAAGTTGACTGCCTTGCCCACCTGTGACAGCACACCCGAGTTCCAGTCAGGAGTCGCGCCGAACGGCCAGTTTCCCGGCGCCGTCAGCACCACGCCGACTTTGATCTTTGGATCGACTTTCTTCATCGCCATGATGAAAGCGAGTGCATTCTTGCCGTACACTGTCGGACCGAGTTGCTTGTGCAGGTCAGTCTCCCATTTCGTTTTATAGGTGCCATTGCCGTACACTTCATTTCCAATTTCCCAATATTTGATATTATAGTGATGCGTGACATTGGCGTACTGCACCCATGCGGCTGCATTGGCAGGCGTTCCGCCGCCCGTATAAGTGAAATTGGATCCGTAGTTCACGGTGATCATGGCCTGCGCGCCCGATTGGCGCACAACGCTCATGAACGACTTGAAACCTGTCGCAGGGCGCCACTCTTTACTCTTATTCGCCGCCAGTTCAGTGTTCGTTTTCCAATCATACCCATCCGCAAACGATCCGCCAGGATACCGCATGACTTTGATGCCCGCCCGGCGCATCAAACCCGGGATGACCGGACTGGTCAATTGAGGATCCCATGCCGCAGTGTTGATACCCACAGCAGTGCTCGGCACCTTGCTCAGAACCGACCGCGTGTTCACCGTCACGTTGACCTCCGGATGCGTGGACATTAGGGAGGTGATGCGCGCAGAGTTCGTCGTGGCAGCGAGTGCGCTCATCGTACCAGCCACCATGGCCAGTGCTACAGCAGCCGCTTCACGGACAAATCTCCTATGCAACATCCATACACCTCCAGACAATGTAATCATCATTGCGGAACATGAGGCATGAAAAAACAATTACATAACCGAAAAACGCTGTCAAGCGAGTAGGCGATCAAAGGACCCGGCATCTTTGACTGCGAGACGACCGGGTTGACCGAAGCGGGTTTCCCTATGAAATTTTAACCTACGTTAACCTGTACGGAAGCCGTGGAAACTCCCTGTGAACTTACAATGCGAATGGTCGCTGGCCCACTTAGAACACCAACACCTGGTGCATTCTTCCCATCCGGCACTAAAAAAGTAACCTGATTCGCAGACCATCCCGTGATCTTTACTCCATAGACATTCCCAGGAGCCCCCCAACTGGTTCCTCCTTGCACGATTTGAACATATCCGGTTGATGATCCGAATCCTGTTCCTGCAACACTGACAGACTCTCCAGGTGTAATCGTCGTAGGCGAGATCGTGGATATGATCGCCCCATTCGCGGAGACGGTGATCGACTGCGGTTGTGATGAAGCGCCCGTGCCATTGACGACCTGAAGCGTAGCGGTACCGCTCGGCAGCGGTTCGCCGGATCCGTTCATTCCGTTTGGAACCTGGAATCGTATCCGGTCATTTGTCCAGGAAGAGAAGTTGATGTGGTACCAGTTCCCAGGAGCCCCCCAGTTTACTCCATTGTCTGATATGTGGAGGTAGGAACCATTCTTGTTTGAACCAAAATTCACTCCTTTCAAAGTAACCCATTCACCAGGATACAGATTCGATGTGGACACTTGTTCAAGCGTAACGGGGGGCGCCGATGAAACCTGCACATTGGCCGCCGATGAAATCGTCTGATCGGCCGTGACGACCGACAGGGTAGCCGAACGGCCAGCGCTTAGCGCGCTGTAGAAATGACCATTGGGCGCCGAAGTATTATTCGGTACGACAAATGTTATCTTACTGGGACTCCAGGAAAGTGTATCAACAGCATTGAAGTTTCCCGGCAGCCCCCAGGAAACCGTGGCCGAGGTCGAAGTGCCCCAAACGAGCGGGCCTTGAGACAGATGAATGTATCCCTTCCGTTTCCCGAAGCCCGCCCCCTGAATAGTCACTGTTTCACCAGCATATAACGACTGCGGAACGTGAATTAACGCTGGCAGAGACAATGGAACTCCATTGAATGGAATACTTGGTTCCTGATAAGCTGTCATGCCCACTACCGACTGTACGTTGGCCGAGACCTCGACCATAGAATCGGAAGGAACAACAACCGTGTTCGACCCATTGTACACGTATGATTGAGTTGAACCCGTGGTGTTAATGAAGAACGCTTTACTAACTGAACCCTGCACCTCTGCTACAAAACCGTTAGCGCCGGTCCATGCAGTCAATGAGGAACCGGTACCGACAGCCTGCATAAATGACGCGACAGCCTGACCGGATGGATACAGTTGATTCATGGCCAACGAACCCAGCGCGCCATTTGCCACCAGACCAAACGTACCGTTGTTTCCAGGCGCATCTGCACCGCCGTCAAACGACCACACAAAGACCTTGTGCGCCCCCGCCGCTCTTAAGGCGACCAGTGATTCGACCATCGCCGCTCCGTACGTAGAAGTCAGGGATAGACTGCCTGGCGTTGACTCGGGGTTCCATTCTGTAACCCAAACTGTTATACGGGATGCCATTGCGGCTGGCACGTTGGCGGCAATCTGTTGATCTGCCGTGGCCATGAGCTTCT
This sequence comes from Bacillota bacterium, assembly GCA_021805735.1. Lineage (GTDB taxonomy): Bacteria > Bacillota > Bacilli > Alicyclobacillales > SLC66 > JAKADD01. The sequence goes on along the minus strand of JAJZEE010000015.1, from coordinate 46,937 downwards.
CAATGGCGGACGGCAAACCCTGAAGCAGTGTGGATGGACTCACAGAAGAACTGAATGGATACGCGTGCACCGACAGAAAGTTGATATACGGCGCGTCAAGTCGTAGAACGTCTTGATCCCACTCCAGTGCGTGCGCGGAGAGCCCATCCTCAAAACTCACGCCGATCTTGACAGCGGGCAGGACAGTGTGAATAGCTTGCGCTATAACTGCTGCATTTTCCGCGTACGCGAGTGCCGACTTATTCTTGTGAAGATTTTGAGAAAAATTCCACTGTCCGTATTCTTCAGAGCCGATTACTATGGCAGACACGGGTATATGGTGTTGCAAAATATAATCTGCAAGCTGCGTTGCATCCTGCGCCGTGCCGCCGCCTGTCCATCCAGGCGCCTGATCGTAATTGTATATATATAGACCCGTCTGCCCTGTGGCTGTCAATAGTTTACCCCAGGCATTCAGACTCTCAGGACTACTGCTCGGATTGACTGGATTCTGCGGGTTGGCAACTGCCATGTTCGTCTGCCAATTCCAGTTGACTGAGTTCGGAAACTGTTGCATACCAACGCCGAGTGATTCCAGCGCCGATGTGGCTCCGGTCGTGGTAATCTGCGAATCCCATGCAAACGTGTTGACCCCGAAATCGGATGTGGAAATAGGTATGCCTGGCACATTAGCTTGACCAAATGCCTGCGCTGCAGGTGTGAAACACAATAAGGCGATGAGACTACCGACCATACTTGTCGCCAGAGTGGTCGACAATAAGCTCTTTTGCACTGTGTGTCCTCCTTTTGGGCACAAAAAATACGGCAGAAATGTTCCTGCCGCGGATTCAGCGCAAAATAAAACGCGGCAGCTGGCTGGCCTAGCGCGTACGCGCCTTAGCCCCTCTAGTTTTGCGCCCCCGCCTTTCGACGAGTTTGCCTTTTACACTCACATGCATCTTATCATTTCTGAATATCTATCTGCAACTTTTTTTACGCCGGTCCATCAATCATCCTGACTCTCTTTTTTATCCATACCCACCAGACAAAACACAATAAAATTTCCTTTAACTTCACTTGCGAGTAGGCAAAACGCCTTGTTGTACAGCGCTTTTTCTTATCTATAGAAGGATCTTTGAATGTTGTGGAAACACGTTCTATCGTATACATTCTTGCTATGGAACATAATTGGGAGGTATTGCTTTGTCCACAGTATGGAGTCGATCAGCAATACCCGTTAACGCGGCAATCGAAACGAATGAAACCAGAGAAGTGGCTAATTACCCAAAGTGGGAGGGTCGCATACTCGCGCTTTTCGTACTCGCGCTTTCCTTATTTGTCGGATATCAACTTGTCTTTCACTATCACATCGTTTATGGGGACGCGATGAGCCGTGCGTTGTCTGGGCTTTATACTGTGTTGCGTCCCGGTTTCCACTTGGCGGCTGTTGGGTTCCTATGGAATCCACTTCCGAGCCTGCTATCCATCCCGCTCGCCCTATTTCGCAGCCTTTGGCCACCACTAACGGAATACGGATTTGCCGCCAACATCATTTCCTCCTGTTTCGCTGCCGTCGGCGTTTACCACTTGAACCGCATCCTGTGGCGCTTTGGCCTCGGACGCACGGCTCGCATTCTCTGGTGTCTGTTGTATATCGCCAATCCTATGCTTCTTCTATATGGAGGCAACGGGATGACTGACGGAATGATGGCTGCGATCTGCGTGGCGTGCGCGGATAACGTAATCGGCTACCTTCAGACTGAGGAATTGAATCGTTTGATCATAGCTGCAGTCTGGCTCGCGGCCGGTTTCATGGTGCGATACGAGAGTGTTCCGATCGGCGCAGCAATGGGTGTAGGCCTAGCGTTCTCAGTCTATCGCAAAAACCGGAATTGGCGCAAAGCAGAGGCAATGCTTGTCGCATTTTGGTTTCCCGTGGTCACTGCGGGAATCACTTGGATCCTGCTCAACTGGATGATTATGCATAACCCTCTGTATTTCGCCTCATCCCGCTATAGCAACACGGTGCAGCTTACTTCCGGGTTATATAACACTCCGGCAGTCATCGCCGCCAGGCATCACCTGAGTGTAGCGCTCGCACAGGTCATGCACTTTTCTATTCTTTTCTGGCCCTATATTCCCGCTGCGCTTGCTGTGCTTGCACTGCAGTTTCGCCGAAAGGAACATTCTGTTGGATTGCCAATCTTGTTGGGTTCACTTGGCGCGCCCTTGTTGCAACTCATCATGCTATACAGTCACCGTTCGGCAGACTGGACGCGGTTCTTCATCTACTACATCCCATTCGGGTTCATGCTCTGCGGTTATCTTATATCCACCTTTCCCTTGAAGTGGCGGCAATGGAGCGCCGTTGGCGCATGCATCCTGCTTCTGTCAGCGGACGTCGTCACGTTCTCAACACTCCAGAATCCCGTATGGGGGAACGGTGACAACTGGGTGGTCAACAATGTTGCCCATAACATCGTAATTGGGAATTCGACCAAACAAATAGGCCTAGGTGTTTGGCCAACCATCATGGCGGGAAAAGAAGTTGCGAATTATATCGCGGCTCACCCGAAGATGCGAGTATTAATATCCAGCTTCACCTCGTATGCAGTGATCCCATTGATTCATAATCCAGCGCAAATCGTGTTCACAGTCGACCCCAATTTCAAAGCCGTACTCGAAAATCCTCGTGGACGCGTCGGTGCGATTCTGGCGCCTCCAGTCAATAACTTCACCAAAGCGTCCGACGCCATTACCGGAACCTATCCATCTCTTTGGTCAGGAGGTGTTCCCTGGACCAAATTCATTAAGCAGTTTCCTGGCGGCGATCGTCTCTATGCCGTTCTCCCAACCGCGCCATGACGGGAACCCGCTACGCATCTAGACGGACCGATGCGTAGCGGGTTTGCGTTTATCAAACCTCAATACTCATCGGTTGCGGCGTCCACCACAACCCTACAAGCTCATCATTTCCAAACAGCCCTGTATACCTCATGGCCGTGGTGGTGGAACCCGGTTCCAGCACGCTTTCCTCGTTATACGTGCCTACGAGTGTACGTTTAGACCTAGAGAACGTCGGCATCAGATCCTGCAGTCGCGATTTCGCCACGATCACAGGCTTGCCGAAGTTTCCCGATTCCCGAGTGTACATGGGAATCAACAGTATGGTTAATACGGACGCCCCACTGCAGCCAATGTTAGACGGCGCCATCTGGATGTGAGCAAACGGGAGGTTGCCTGTAGATTCCGGTTCTGCAGGCCAAGGGAACGTGCGATCCCTACGAGCGACAAAAGAATCAGTCCAAAAATAATGAGTCCGAGAACAGGGTGAAGAATGCCCAGTGCGAACGCAGGTCTAGTAAAGGGCAAGGAGACAATGATGACGATTAAACGAAACCAGTTACCGATCCGCGTCAAAGCGACACCCTCCAAAAGTGTCAGCAATTTCTTGCCCCATCGTCCCCCAAGAGACACAAGAACAATCAGACCGAGTTCACTGAATTGATCCGGGATCTACGCCTCGGTGGTTTTGGCGAATCCCGGCGCCTCAGCATGACCGCTATGAATTACAGCTGAACATTCTTATCCAAGATTAGATGCTCGTTCGCCTTGACATTCGAGAGTCCATGCACTGTTTTCTCCCAGTACGAGGGTTTGAAAACCAACTGAACCAGCGCCTTATAGGAAGCGATCGACATAAACACCCAATAGATCGGGCTGAGAAGCGCCCACTTGGCGAGACTCCATCTTCCTGACTTCAAAACGCCAACGATATTTGCGTATGTAAAAGCGACGTTCCCTAAGAAAAGGCTTAAGGAGCCCAAGTAAAATATCCAGCCTGAGAACACGGCCATGAGAAACATGGGCCGAAACAGATACCACGAGAGCGTGAGCCCCCACAGGATGGGATTCAAAAGGAACTGGAGAGCCGTTCCACCGATCGTCGCCTGAAATCCGAAGAAACCGATTGGTTTGAGTTCTTTCCATAGTCTGATAGGGTGCCGCATGTGCACCAGCCAGGTTTGCAAGTACCCCTTGACCCAACGAGACCGCTGACGCATCCAGTTGACGAAGTCAGAATTGGCCTCTTCATAGGTGACAGAGTTCATGACGGCGGTGTGGTACCCTGTCTTATGCAATCTGACACCCAGATCCGCATCTTCTGTGACGTTAAAGGGGTCCCAGGCCCCCAACTCACGGAGCACGGCTGTCCGAAAGTGGTTGGAACTGCCGCCGAGTGGGATCGGCATCCGCAACGTGAAAAGCGCCGGCAGCATCAGTTCAAACCAGTTCGCGTACTCTGCGGTAAACCAGCGTGTCTGGATGTTTTGGTTCTCATTGTAATACGATAGCTTCGCCTGCACACAGGCCAGTTGATCATTTTCGTTTTGCCGAAACACGGTGATCGCCTTGAGCAATTGATCTGGTTCCGGGATATCCTCTGCATCAAAAATGACAAGATACTCTCCACGCGCTTTGGTCAGGCCATAGTTGCAAGCCTTTGGCTTGGTTCGCGGTTCAGATGCGGGCACGATCACCAACTCGATGTAGTTTGGCAGACCGGCGTCGCGCGCCGCTGCAATCGTTTCTGTATCGTCCTCTTCAAGCAGAAACTTCACATCCAGGCGATCCTTTGGATACTGCAAGCGCTTGATCGCCTCAGTTAAGGTGGGCAGAACGGCCGCTTCCCGGTAAAGTGGCACAAGAACTGTATACTCCGGCAAAGAAGTGAGAGGGATGCTGTCGATATCCGCCTTTGTGATGATGAATTCCGCATCGCTGCCCGCCGACTTTTGCATCGCCCACAGTCTAAATATGCTGGTGACGCCGTAAAGTACTTCTACCAGTGCAGCCAACACGGTTCCAGTAACCAATGAGTTTATGACAAAACCAACGGTTAATGCGAGGGCAATACCAATCAACCAGAACGCCTGAACCCGCGATATCTGTTTGAAGGCACTATCTTCTGGACTCCGATTCAATAGCGACATCCGGCTCTCTTCCTCGTGCTCCTTGCGAAATCGTAAGTTCAGCGCCATCATGACATCACGGTAACCTGTAACAAATACCCGCACCCGGCGATTGGTCAGGGATTGCAACTGCACTAACGCCTCTTGATCGTCTACGTCAACCATGGCAACCGTTACGCTGTATTCATCAAGCGCCAGTGGAACGATCAGATGGCGAAACCAGAATCGCTCGTCAACGAGATCCCATGCCGCAAAGAGAGATGGATCGCAAAAAAGGGCTGCGGTATTGTTTCCATTTAGGAGATCTATCAGGGGCAATCCTCGTTGCATCGCAAAAGCCTCCGCAATATCCCAGTGAGATGCGGATCCCCTATTCATCAAAATTGATCCAATCTTGATCTTCGTGTCTGCACTCCTCTGTTCCTGCAGGGCCGCCGAGAGTTCAGCAGGTGATATGCGTCCGCTGGCCATCAGGTATGCGCCAAGTCGCTCATCTGGCAATCCTGATAAGAGTCCGTACACGCGATCCTGCGCATGAACCAAATCCTCTGGCTCTACCCTACATAAAATGACCTTACCTTCTACAAACTCCGTCACAGAGAGGGCAGAGGGGCTCTCCGGATCCACCGCAGCGACAAAGATAAACTCACCTGTCTGTTGAAAGGGGAGAACTTGCCCGGTGCGCGCCATTTCTCCAGAGATCAGATGAGCAGCCTTGAGTTCGACGGGGTCATGCCAAGCGGACTGCCCATTCAACTTGTATGGCCGGAGCGAGATAAATAATTTTCCCTCCAGCTCCGCTATACCGCGTTGATCGGTATCCACACTCATGCCGGTACTCCTCTCGGCGACACATGCACCAACTCCTGATCCACCGCTATATTGCGCACGAGGGAATGAGCACGCAACCAGCCGATCAACTTATTTCGATCATGAGCTTGACCGTCAACACGATAAAAACCATCGCGAAACACCCGAAATCTGACTGCCAGATGCGGTGATCCCTCTAAAGCATCGATCAATCCCGTAATGTGACCAATCGAATCCGTTGGTCCGACGATGACCGTTATCGATTCTCCCGCACCCGACATACTCACTGATTGAATGTGCTGACGGCGCATGGCCGCTACAGTGATAGCCAACTCTTCTTTTTGCGACTCTGCCTTCGCCAGTCGAACTGTAAGTTCACTCACCTGCTGTTCCGCATCCGCCAGTTTTTGCTCGCAAATCTTCATTTTCTCATCCACAGAAGATTTCGCATACCCAAAGAATTGTCTTTCGAAACGATTTCTACGCACTATGGTTCCTCCTGTTCAGTCCGCACAGATTTAATACGGAACGTTCACGCGACGTCTGCGCACCACTTGCCACACGCCCAGCATCCCAAGCGGCAGAGCCGCCGCCAGCGGCGCCTCTGGCAATGTATCCACAAGCGGACCAACGGTTTCCTGATAATACTTGGAGTTCGGAGTCGGAGATGTGTATGCCATGGACACGTTGACACTCACGACGCGCCCGAAGTTCGGCAACGGAATCTTGTACCTGACCGGATGCATCGAATACAGGGTGCCTGTCTCGATAATCGGTGGAGTGTTCGAACTGCCGATCGAGCCAATGGGAAAAACGGGCGGCGCCACGGTAAACGCGAAGCGCAGAGTCTGAGGAGCTGTCAGTCCTGCTCCCTTGAGGACAGGAAAGTTCACAATAACGTATCTGGCGCCCTTGTGTACGACAACCTTGCGAATCGCCGACGTCGCGTGTGCCGCGGTTGGCAAATTTGTCCGCAACGGTGGGTTGTTCGGAGAAGCTGCGAATGTGGTCACCGTCATCGTCAGAGAAGCGACGACCAACCCGCCAAAGAGCAATGCTTTTTTCCCACCAGTCATGTCTCTTGCCCCCTTGTGTCAATACCGGCATCCGCAAAGCTGAGATGGCCCAATGATACATCCGCGTTCTGCTATCCGCCTCCCCCTCATGGATACCCCCTCACCCTGTGGAGTACTTCGCCCATCATCTCTCAGGCGTTCAGCGCTTTTGATGAGACTGGCGCCGCCCCCTTGTGAGCGACAAAAATACGCCGCGCCATCACATGCACCAGGGAGAAGTAGTTTTCCAGATGTATCGTTTGATCCGGGCTCAGTAAACCCGCAGTCTGCCGCGGCGATCCCGGTGCGGCCAGAAGCTCGTTCAATGCGGTTGGCATCTGGGCTACAAGTGGATTGCTTGGGCGGATAAAGTACGCCACTGGCGTCGCCGTCTCGGAACGGATGAACGCCACGCGCCCATGATACCGGACTGAAAATGAGTACACCGTATCCAAGTACAGATTGCGTGGACTGCCGATGGCTGCGGGCGCCAACAGCACCGTGTAAACGGTCGCGTTGATGCCGGCGGCAATCGCCAAAGGACGTTGGTCAATGATCTGCGCTCCGTGAAACAGCAGACAATCCTGTTCCGTATAGCCTTGCAATGAAATGGGTTGATACGTCCACCACCATTCCGACAGCACCTGATCACCATAGATCGAACGGTACGTGACCGCCGTGCTGACCGCCCCCGGCCCCAAAATCGACGCTGCGTCATAGTTCCCGATCGGGCTCACCGTCCATCCCAGCACTTTCGGCATCAGCTTGGGCAACGCGTTTGACGCCACCGGAATCGGCGCGTGGTCCGTTCCCGGCGCCCCCTGATACAGCGGCCATAGCAACACCGTTAGCGCGCCGACCGATAAAATGGACATCGACACCCGAATCCGCCCCGGCGTCCGAATCATCTGCCCCTTCTTGAATTTGCGATTCTCAAGACCCAACCAGTGGGAAAACTTCACGACGGCCGCCACCATCGCCATAAACAGAAGGATGCCGAGCACCGGATGAAGAACGCCTAGCGAAAAATTGGGTCCCAGAATATGAATGGAAAAAATGATCACGGCCAAACGCAGCCAATTGGCCAGCAGCGCCAGGCACGCTGCAAGCAAAATGGACATACTCTTCTTCCACAGCGGTCCCATGAAGGTCACCAGCACGATGGGCAACAGGATCGCCACCGCCAGAAGGCTGTCCGCTCCGCTGCAGACCGACGTCACATAGACCGTCACAGACTGGCGGTGATACAGAACCCGATAGGTGCCGACGGGGCTGCTGATGACGAGCCACGAAAACTTGTGCGCCAGTTCCGCCACAAAGCGATTGGCAAAATTCTCTAAAATGGGATTGGTGAAACTGACAATGGCCGAATAGAGAGGCGGCCAACTCAGCCATAGATACATAAGCGGCCGAAGCAGATACTTCGTAACGCCGACCCCAAACATGAGCCACGCCAGCCCCAGCGCCCACAGTGGCCAGATGAGCAGACCGACGCTTTGGCCAACAAAGTAATACTGCCACACGGTGATGCCGACCACCAGCAGGGAACCCGCCAGCAGCAGCATCGGAATTCCCATGATTCCGTTAAGTTCAGCATCGTCATTGTAACTCAGCGCCCTCTGTAGCTGCCAACCCGCCCAGATAAACGCGAATACTGGAATCCACACCAGATACGCGTACGGGGTGTCTGCGAGCGCCCCCGACCACAGAGGAGTGGCATAGGGAATCATAGGAAGCGAACTGCCGATCACCCATGCGTAAATCCAGGCGAGCGGTCCAAGACGCCTGCGCGTGCTCGTTCTTCTGCTCCGTTTGATTGGAATCTCCGCAGCCATACAAACCCTCCCGCATTTCTGCTCACATCATACCAAGCGATTCGCTGAAACGAGTTAAATTTTTCGCTTGGCAACATCAAGAAAATTTCAGGTGATGTGAGAGACGCTACGCACACCGCAAAAACCTGCTAAACCACCAAACATAATCTCTATAGAAGCGCGAGCGGTTGAGGATTCGACCGCTCGCGCTTCCCGTCCTCACTACAACCGAAATGCCTCAACGCACGGCGTTCAATCGCCGCCTGCGCATCACGTACCACACACCCAACATTCCCAAAGGCAGAGCCGCCGCCAATGGAACCTCCGGCAGGGTATCCAACAGTGGACCAACTGTTTCCGCATAATAGTTGGAGTTCGGGCCTGGAGACGTGTAGCTCATCGTCACATACACGTTCTGAGCGTGCCCGTAGTTCGGAATCGGAATCTTGTAGCTCACCGCCGGACTGGTTGAATACAACACACCCGTCTCGTAAATCGGAGCTGTGGTCGAGGGCGTTCCAGGCGGTCCGGTCGTAAATTCATATTGCAGCGTTGGCGGAGGAGTCAACGCAACCCCCTGAAGGGTCGGGAAGTTTAGGATCAAGTACGTTTGACCCGCTGGAATCGTAACTTCCTGGGTTATGTTTGAGGCCGCAAAGGCGGGCGCCGAAACGGCCAATGACCCTGCCACCAAACCGGCGGTAACCAAGACTTGTTTCCATCCCCTCATTAGATTCACCTCCTTTCTGCTATGGAGTGAGGAGCCGCCCCGAAGCGTGAACTCCTGTGCATAGTAAGGAACATCGCGTGTTCACAAACTAACTATTATGGTATCAGTGTTTTCCGCTTGAGTGCTTTAAGTTTCGGGTTTGGTAACATGAAGAAAACTTTAGATTGACCCGAAATGCATCATTCAGAATATTACATGCGCAAAATTGTGGTGAGCTCGCGGAAGTACTGCAATATATTGATTTGATTAGGGTTGAGCGACTGCGACATAAAGAATTCTTAGTCTTATAAAAGCCTGCTATGTATGGTTACCCGAAATGCCCTGTGCTATAGTTGCCTCGCGCGGAAATGGAGAGTCCTTATAGGGGGAGTGAAAATTCAATGATACAACGGAGGAATCGCCGACATATAGTGACCGTGGCTGCCGGAGGAGCGCTGGCACTATGGATGGTGAGCAGCCTCGCCCTCGGCGGCACAGCATTTGCTTCATCCGGCGGGTCGGGGGGGTCGGGCGACAATGGGGGGAACGGAGAAGGAACCCTGTATATGTACTCAACGCTGGCGAACGCGGAGAACGGTTCCGCCCCCGTCTCTGCGTTGACAGAAGGCCAAACCTACTATTTCGTTCTGGCGAGTCCAGGCGGGAAGACGCAGGAAAATAACTTGAAAAACGTACCTCCCACGCTGACGTTCAACTTCTACAATCCGGCCCACAATTTTCAGGGTAACCCCAAGAAGGCTGAGAAGTACGCCAAAGACATTCGATTTTCGGTTCTCAGCGGACAACTCAGCAATAAACATCCGTTTGTGTATCCGGTGACACTGCCGTCCAATGTCTCGCCAGGCGACTATACGATCGGCACCTTCGGCGTCAATGCGCAGCCGCAATCGAACGGCAATAGCGGCGAGGATGAATTCTTCTTCTCTACGGATCCTTCGATCGACGGCACAGTAACCGTTCAACCAGCGACGCAGGGAAACATGCCGGAAGTTCCGTTTGCGGGCCTCTTGCCGGTCGCTCTGGCCGCAATCGGCGGCGTGGTTTGGTATGCACGCCGCCGTGCGCGCTGATCAAAAACGCTCGCTTCGCGATTGAGATGAACACATGGCGGCAAAGGGTGCGTCTCGCAGTCAGGATGCACAGCCCGCTGCGAAGGGTAATGTGATAATGTGAGACAATATCAAACTAGGCCGTTTCCAGACAGGGAAGCGGCCTTCGTCCTGCTCAGGCGTTCGTGGCGGGCGACGTTGAACCCGGCGCTGTGTTCCCTACAGTCTTCATGCTCAGACTGGCAAAGGTGCGCACGAAGAAGTCAAACGCCCGCAGATTGCTCCGTTCAGGCGCGGTGAGCGCTGGCAATGCGGACAGCGCTTGCCGCGCCGAACCACTCGCGCCATATTGTGCCTTAAGCGCCAACGGCAACACCGACGCCAGCGGGCCCGTGGTCTGCACCCCGTAGCGGACGGGCGTCATGAACTCCGCGCGGATGTACGCGTCGCGCCCTCTGTATTTCACGGCGTAGATGTACGCTACGTCTTCATAGGCGTCGCGGGAGTTGCTGCCCGCCGCGTTCGGCGGGAGTAAAACGGCGAAAGCTTGCGCCGCGACTCCCGGGCGAACGATAAAATTCTGGCGCCCCAAGACGCTGTAGCCGTGAAAGAGAAGGCAGTTATTAACACCATAACTCTGCAGGGCACTGAGATTGTACGTCCACCATTCCTCAGCCATCATATAGCGGCCCTGCCTATCCGTATAGGCAAATGCCCTGCCATACGAACCAGGGCCCAACACGCTAGCCTCGTTAAACGTGCCCAACACACTGCGGTTGTATCCTGTCATCCGCGGCATCAGCAGTGAGAGGTTATTTGTATTGACGGAAATGGGCGTTCCGAACGATCCGGCGGCCCAGTTGTAGATGGGCCAGAGCAGCACAGTCAGCGCCAGCGCGCTCGCCACTGCGATGCCAACACGAACCACGCCTGGAATAGGCAGGGATTTGGACGATTGAACCATCTTGCCGCGCACGCCGATCACCTTGCCGACCAAAGCAAGAATACCAAGGGTGACGATGAATAGAATCAGGCCCAGCACCGGGTGCAGCGTGCCAAAGGTGAAATTGCTGCCCACCAGATGACCGGAGATCACCAGAATGATCAAACGCAGGAGATTCATGACGACGGACATGACCGCCGCCAGACCGATAAGGATCAACTTCCTGACAACCGTTCCCTCGAACAGCACGAGAATAATGGGCAGCAGGATGATCATTGCCAGAAAACTGTCTGATCCGCTGCAGACCGAAGATACCTGCACCCCAAACCAGTGACCGGCGTGATTGACATAGTAATCGCCGTATTCCGAACTCACGTGCAGCCAAGGCACGAAATGTGCGAACACGGTCAGACTGGCGTTTGCGAGATTCTCTAAAACGGGATTGGTCATATTGACAATCCAGGAGTAAATGGACGGCCATGCGAGCAACAGGTACAGGAGCGGCCGCACGATCCTGGTCGTGATTCCCAGCCCGAACATTAGCCAGGCCAGTCCCAGCGCCCACAGCGGCCACACGAGCAACCCCGTTGAGTTGCCTACAAAACCGCCTGCCCACGATGTCATCCCCGCGACCAGCAATCCTCCTGAGAGAAGCATAAGCAGCATGCCCATGATTCCATTTAGCTCGGCGTCGTCCTTGTACTGATCAGTGCGGGCCATCGACCACCCCGCCCAGAGAAACGCGAAGGCAGGGATCCATACGAGATAAGCATACGGAGTATCGGCCAAGGCATTGTTCCACAGTGGCTGAGCATAGGGCAGGATCGGCAACACGCTTGCCGCGATCCAGAGAACGATCCACCCGACGGATCCGATTTCAGGACGCGCTGCTGTTCTGGCGCGTTGCCTTGCAATCCTGCCGCGCGGCTCAAAATGCTCGGTGTTTTCCATATTGGAAGATGCCTCCCATTTCACACGTACACTCAAATCGCATTGCCCATCGCCGTTCTATCATATCATACGAACGATCCCGAAACGCCAATTCTCACGTCATCGCTTTGGCGACCGAATGGCTCAATTCAGCGGAATTCCCGTTATTCTCGCCACCTCGACATCCCATGCCACCAAATCTTCAGCGCAGACTTCGTGGATTGAGGCTTTCCCCAACGCGCGAGTTCCCATTTTAAGTTCTTCCGAGCAACTTGCGAGAAAATTCGCTAGGCTCCGGGCTCCTTCGTCCTCATCGAACTGTTCGCACATCTGCCCGGCGGCCCATGCTAACTGAGTTGGAGCTTCAAACGGCGCCGCTTTTGTGATCTGCGCATGCATCGTGGCAAAGAGCGCGGCCGTGCCAATGTAGACCGCGTCCGCGCCAAGGGCGAGCGCTTTTAGCACATCTCCCGGCGTTCTGATTCCGCCGGAGATCACCAAATCCACTCGGTCGCGAAGTCCTTTCGTACGCAGAAACCGGATCGCTCGACAGAGTGCTGAAAGAGTCGGGATTCCAAAATCGTCTACCAAAATAGCTGGCGATGAAAAGGTTCCGCCCTGGGCGCCGTCCAGTACAATCACGTCCACATCCGCCAGCACCGCCAGTCTCAGGTCCATTTCCAAGTCGTTTCCCGCCGCCATTTTTATCGCAATGGGGGCTCCTTGGCTGATTTCCCGCAGCTCTTTCACCAGATGATTCAATTCTTGATTCGTTTGGACACTCGGTATCCCTGCCGGTATGTAAAATTCCCCGGCGTTGGCCTGTGACTGTGTCCCACCCATGTCCTGCGCGATCTCGGGATTGATAGAGTTCCCTGTGACCGCCGTTCCGCAGCCAGCGTTCGCGCCTTGCCCGTAGCGGATCTCAATCATGTCCGCGACTCTCAGAATCTCGTCCGAAGGTTGCCAGGCAGCGCCGTGATATTGAACCACCATGCGGTGGGCAAGCTCGCGGAATTCTCGTAAAGCTGGCCCCTGTCCGGTGTTGAATGCGGTTTCGGCCAAAGCGGTTCCTTTTGCAATCGCCCTGACAAACGGCTTGCTCAAGGCAACGCCGTAGCCCATGGCGCTGGTCATGACCGGCAAGGAAAGCATCAGGGGACGATCCGCGCGCTTGCCAAGCACAGTCGTTACCGTTACGGACACGGAATCGTTCAGCGCCTTACGATTCAGTTGGGCTGATGAGAACAACAGACCGTCAAAATGGGGAAACGGACGGTGCGTGCCAAAAGGCTTTGACAACGCTTCGCGGTTGTGGGATCGCAGTTCGTTTTCCATCGTCCACTGCACCCCGAATTTTCTCAAGGCCGTAACACCTTCAAAGATGTTTTTCGTGTATGGTTCCGTAAACAACCGCGCCGTCAGTTGCTTCACCTGTCGATCCATCTGGTAACGGATGATTTTAGGGAGCAACAGGACGACCGTCAACCCGAGTCCCATAAATACTGCGAACCCAATCAAGATAGCAATCAACATTTGCCAAACATCCCCTCATTGTCGGTACCCGTATTTGCTCAACTTCTGCGAATTCGCGCGAAATTATGCAACCAACGCGGGAGTTGACTCCAAGAAACCGCGCCTATGGAAGTCCTTCATATGTATGCGCTTGTAACAATGGCGAACCAATATGTGGCTATGATATACTCAAAGAAGGAAAAGAGATGAAATAGAGGGAGGGAGGCACAGGGGTGAGACCGATTTTCAAAACTACTTCGAGTGGATTGCTATGTGGAATCGCCATGTTCAACCTTTTCCCGCATGTCGCCCAGGCGCGCGAACAGGTTGAGTTGCCCATGGTTCCACCAAGCGGAAAAGTGGCGTTGTCGCAAGTTCCTTCAAGCGGGCAACTTCCAGCGCACTGGCGGCAGATTGCGCCGACCCGCGGCACGCAAGGACCGGTGCGAGTGCAGCGCGTTTATTTCAATCCGTTGCAGCCAACCGTTTTGGTGGCCGGTTCTGTGGCCAGCACACATGGCAACCCCGCATGGAGCAGCGTATGGGTGCAGATTAATCTCTTGACGAAAAATCCCCAGGATAGCTCATCCTGGACTTATTCCGTGCCTGTTTCCAACAAAGGCTCGTTTGCCGAGATGCTCCGTTTGCCGTTTGGCAAGGGAAGGTACGACGTCGCGGTGGCGCCCCCACTGACAACGAACCAGACGCGACTAAACTATCTCTTTGACAGCAGACAGGAGACAAAAACCACACCCTTTATGCTCGTATCCGCTCCGACGGAATCGAATCAACAGTTAGGGATGCTGTCGTCGGCATGGGCGGATTGGACTGATCCCGCGATTCATGCGCTGGCCTTGCAGATTACGAAGGACGCAAAGACTCCACTGGAGCAGGCGCATGCTGTGTATAACTGGGAAGCCAATAACATTGCATACAACTGGTCGGAAGTGAGTCTAACCAGCGATTACCGCTGGAACACCACGCAAGAGACCCTGGCGAGTCGAACCGGCATCTGCGTTGATTACTCCAATGTTGCGGACGCCTTGATGCGATCCCTCGGAATTCCCACCCAGATGCTCGTAGGCTATGCGAGCGATTCGCATGCCGGCGTTGCGGACAGCGGCAACATCGGACACTCATGGAATCGATCATGGATTGGCGGGCGATGGGTGTATTGGGATCCCACATGGTCAAGGTTTTATTTGTCCAAAAATATGTACTTTGTGGAGCAGCAGTGGTTCAATCCCCGGATGTCGGTGCTGAACCTCACACACCAACTCAAATGGATCGCCACGCAGTAAGGTTGCGCAACATCATTCAGGAGGAGATTGTTTATGAAAAAAAGACGGTGGCTGCAAACGGTTGGTTCTTCACTTTTACTCTTGTCGGGGATGGGCCTGTTGGCTGCTCCGGCTCCGGCGTGGGCCGCACAAAATGTGAGCGCAACGTCATCCGCTCCGCTGATCACCAAAGCGGAATTTCTGTACAACCTGTTTGGCGATCTGGGAATTCCCGTGCATCCATCGGGAACTTCTCCCTATACAGACGTATCGACATCCTCCTGGCAATGGGGCCCGGTCTACGCGGCAACCCAGTTAGGTATGATGAAGCCGGATTCCGGTTCATTGTTTGGCGTCAAAGATCCTGTCTCCGCGCTGGCGGCGGCCAATGCCATATCCACATTGCTGAACCTGTCTCTGCCGCCCGGTACGACCGCGTTGCAGTGGCTGCAGCAAAGAGGGGTGTTCCAGGGAATCGACACCCAGTCCAATCTCAGTCTCGCTGAGGATTTGACCATCATGTCCCGTCTGCAGACGATCAAGCCGATTCAGCTCGATTATGTTCCTGCATCCTGGAAAGTCAGTCAGACTCAAGCGGAAGACCTGATTCAAGGGATGCGCATTCTGCAGGGAGCGTCCTGGCTACAGGCACAGGACACGATCACGATGGCCAGAGTATTTGTATTGACCCCTGCCGCCTTGAAAATCTCGCAGGCGGTTCAGCAGTTTAAACAATTGGATCAGACCGTGCAAGATGTGTTTACGGTGAGTCGGTCGCCATCGGCGTCCGGGCTGAATATCAGCGAATCGATCATGAGTTATCTCAATGGAAAAGAAGCGCAGTCGCTGCAACTTTTCCGGCAGGGTAGTCAGGCGTATGCAAATAACGGACAGGGTTGGCAGCCTATTCATCAGAACGTCTCAGCGAATCCGACCTCTTCCCAACTTCTGTTTCAAAGCTCCATGCTATCGGATGTGACGGCCGTTCCGACCGCCTCTGGGTGGCATTTTACCGCATCGATCGATCTGTCGACACAGCCCGCATTTGTCCAGCAAATGGTGCAGCAATATGCGCAGTTCAGCAATCTCGCGCTGACGCCGCAACAACAAACAGTCCTGCAGCAGGTGTTTGCGAAAGACATGCACATCGCCGTGCAGTATGATCTCTCGTTGACGAAAAATGGACCACAACCAGGTACGCCTTTGATTTCCTATAGCCAGGAGCAAATGACGGTGAATATTCCCAGTTCCTCTGTTCCTCTGACCAATGAATCTCAACGGGCAAATTTCGAGAAGGCGGTTACTGATCTGACATTTCAGTGGAGTCTCTCGCAAAAAGCGCAATTCAACCATACCGTTGTCAATCCGCCGACTGGATTGCCTAAGTAGGCGCTGGATCGCCCGAGGAAACATTGCCATCTGGCATGGCAATGTCGTGCCGACCCGATGAGGATGGATGCATACGGTAGGGTAAGAGAATCGTACGTGAAACCTGATACAGCGCGCCAACCACAAAGTTCATGTCCTTCGTGGTTGGCGCGAAAACCTACTCTCGCTGTTCCGGAAAATGTCCCTGCAGCCGGATTCATATGCTGCGCCCGCCTAAACCAGGAATGCAGAGCGACTACGAGGAGGAATCGACAGTGACATTTCGCGTAAACAAAGTGGGGCAAATATCCTTAACTATGCATGACTTGCCAAGGGCGCTTGCGTTTTACCAGGGAGTGTTGCAGCTTCCCCTCCTTCTGGACAAAGGTGAATGAACCGATAAAGGGTCGTCCTTTACATGGTATCCAAGAAATTCCCGACCACACGAAGATACTCGTCCGGCTCCTCCAGAAAGGTCATGTGGGCGCTGTGATCAAAGACATGATACTGTGAATCCCGAACGTGGCTTCGGTAATAGGCTGTTGTTTCCGGTGTGGCTTCATCATATCTCCCACAGAGAAACAGAGTGGGAATTCTGATTTCCTGCAAACTTGGCGTGACGTCAAACTCTTTCAGGTTCCCGGTGGCAGAAAACTCTGACGGCCCCCACATGGTATTGTAAACCTGCATATTCGCCGTCTCGAAGGCTTGCTCCAACACCGGAGGCCAAGGGTTCAGTCGACACACATAACGCTTGTAAAACAGCATCATGGCCGCTTGATACTCCTCACTGTCAGTCGCGCCAGCGGCTTCGCACCGTGCGATGCTGCCCTGCGCGTCCACAGGCAACTGCTTCAAATGCGCCTCCTGGTCCTTCGCCCATCGCGGAGCGCTCAGACATGGGCTCGAAAAAATGACGCTCCGCACACCGGTCGGCTGTGTGAGCAAATAAGCGCCCGCCAGCATCGTTCCCCAGGAGTGGCCCAGGAGATGAATTTCATCGAGTTCCAGGGCGCGACGCAGTTGCCCGAGTTCCTCGACAAAGCGATCCGCTCGCCAAAGCGCAACATCATTCGGCCTGTCCGACTTTCCCGCGCCCAATTGGTCATATACAATCACGCGTCGTTGGTCTCCCATCGCGCCCAGCCAACCGTCTGTTCCCAGGCTAGAAAATCCGGGTCCGCCATGCAGCAATACGAGTGGAGTTCCACTGCCTTCGCCAATCATTTTGTACCAGATACGCCCTCCGGTAACAGCCACATATCCTTCTCTCATAAAGACGACGATCCTTCCCAGCGGCCTCACCGCTCGACTCCCATCATAAGAGCGGCTAAACCATATCTATTTGATCGTAAACACATGTCAGTGCTACGGCGCAAAAGGAAGGAGCACTACGCAGCCCGGGTGCTCCGACACACCCCTGCAGGATTAGAAACCAGTCGGCCAATTCGCCAGCAGGCGTTCCCCTTTTCCGCCGTTGCGGCGACACGCCAGATCGACGGTACGATACAAAAACCTACGCGTATCACGGGGATCGATGACATCGTCAATCAGGTGTTTGGCCGCCGCCTTGTACGGTGAACTATCAAACTGCTATCCAAAATGTGCGCAATAGTGCGCAGCATTCTGTTCCTGCCCCGAAGCCCCTTGATGGCCCGCTTCGTATCTGACAGGCGTGACTTTCCCGCCATTTGCCGGTCTTGCTCTTACACCGGCGCCTGTATCAGACGTCGCCGCCTGATTCGCCACGGGTAGCGCAGATGGTTCGTTGGCAAAGCCAATCGAACAGGTTGCGAGCCTCTTGAGATTCTGCGCCGCATTCACGTCACGATCATGCTTCGTGCCGCACTGCGGGCAGGTCCACTCCCGAACGGACAACGGAAGTTCCGGCAGGATATAGCCACAGCATGAACACCGTTTGGAGGAGGGGAAAAAGCGATCGGCCATCACCACTGTCGTACCGTATAACACGGATTTGTACCCCAATTGCCGACGTATCTCGCCGAAGCCGACATCGGATAGGGACAGAGCCAATCGGTGATTCTTGATCATCCCCTGCACGCACAGATCCTCGACGCCGATGGCTTGGTTTTCACGCACCAGCCGAGTGGTGAGTTTGTGCGTAAAGTCGGAACGGATATTCGCGATGTGGGCATGGAGTCTGGCCAAGGTCGCCGCATCTCGCCGTCGGTTGTTCGATTCGGGCAGCTTCACGCTTTGGGGGATCTTGCCCTCTATCTTTGCCTCCCGCTTCGCCGCTTCCAGCTTCCTGCTCAGTCGTCGTTGTCGAATTCGAAGGCGACGCAGCGCTTTCTTCAGCGGCCTGGGTGAGTCGATCCCTTCGCCCGTAGAGAGAACCACGACTGTCTTCACGCCGAGATCCACACCCTCCACATGATGTGAAGTCCGCTTTCTCTTCGCCGCTTCCTTCGGTACATCCACCTGAATCGATACAAACCACCGATCGGCTGTCCGGGACACCGTCGCACTCAGAATCTTCCCCGTGAACCGCAGCGATTCCGTCATGTCCACCCAACCGAGTTTGGGTAACTGGATGCGTACTCCCTTCACGGCAAACTTGTCATTGGCCACATAGAACGAATCCAGGCACTGGCCCTTCTTCTTGAACTGAGGCTTGTGTGCGTTCTTGCCCGCCTTCATGTCCGAGAAGAACTGCTTGACCGTTTTGCCAAGGTTGGCAAAGGGCTGCGCATGGGCGTCTCGATGTACCTCTTTCATCCATGGAAAGGCTTCATACTTGATCGCGTTGAACCGCTTCTTCAATTGTGACCATGTAGGCGCATGACCCGCATCGAAGTCCTCTGTCCAATGCGCCACCGCCCAATTCCATGTAAACCTGGCGCATCCGGCCGCCTGACGAAAATACGCCTCCTGCTCAAGGGTCGGACGGAGCTGGATCCTGTGCGCCAGTTCCACTCGCCGCATCCTCCCCTCAGCGCTTCATCGAGCTTGTTTCGGAACGAAATGCTTGTGAAAAGGGTCTTGATATCAGTATATCGAATATATGTTCGGATTGCAACGCCGCGCGACGTTAAAGAGATCGTCATAGGTCGTCATGTCCAAACCACTAAAAGCCGAGGCGCGTGAGCCGATCTTTACGCGATGCTGATTCCGTCAATCGAGCCTTCGTGTTGCGCTCGATATGCGACCATAGGCCGCCTGTCTCGTTGCAATCCCGGACGCGTCGTCCCTCTTGATCCCGCCGTTGCATCGTCTTGGCCGTCACGTCCAGCATCTTTGCTGCCCTGCTCATGCCAACGATGTTTTTCATGAACACTATGATGCATCATTGGGTATCTATTTTATGACCAGAGTCTAGCTCCGTAATGAGTGACGATGATGCGGCGAAGTTTATTTTCCGCGCGAGCCTGCGCTACAACCGGATACAGAGTGTCAGAAGCAATGATGACCTCCGCGTCCATATCGGATACCTGATAGGCCCATTCCAGAGCCTTGAACGAGGGACTACAGGGGCCGACGATGGCCCCGATCATCTGGATGGCGTAGTGGGCAATAAAGTACTGCGGCGAATTGTGCAGGAACAGCGCCACGGCAGTCTAATCCAGAAAATCGTCAACTCGCACGTGACCCTTGATCAGGTTGCGCGCAATGATGTGGCGTTGGATCTCATCCGTGCCGTCAAAGATGCGGAACACCCGCATTTCACGATACCAGCGCTCAATGGGGAGTTCCTTCGTGTAGCCCATGCCGCCGTGAATCTGCAACACCCGATCAACGACGCGGTTGGCCATGTTCGCGCCGTACAGTTTGGCCATGGAAGCCTGATGTCGGTTGTCCATCCCTTCATCCGCCATCCACGCGGCCTTGAGAGTAATCCACTTGGTCGCGTCAATCTCGACGGCTGAGTCTGCGATCATCCACTGGATCGCCTGCCGATCAGCAATCGGCTCGCCAAAGGTAGTACGGGTCCTGGCGTATTCGATGGCCATGTTGAGCAACCGTTCGGCCGATCCGACGGCACGCGCCGGAATCGCCCAGCGGGCGGCGCCAATCCAGCGCATTGCCAGTTCCAGGCCATATCCGACTTCGCCCAGCACGTTTTCCTCCGGCACACGGACGTCTTCAAAGATGAGTGCGGCGGGGTCCCACTCGCCCATGGTGCGTACGCGTTCGGAGCGCCACCCCAGCTCCCGGTCGACAAGGAAACACGTAATGCCTCCGCGCGGACCCTTCTCCTTGTCGGTGACCGCGAACACCATCGCGAAGTCTGCTTCGTTGCCGTTTGTAATGAAGATTTTTTCGCCGTTTAGCACCCACTCCCGCCCATCTTTGACTGCGGTGGCGCGGATATTGGCGGCGTCCGAACCCGCACCGGGTTCGGTCAAGGCAAAGCAGGAACGTCGAGTGCCCTCAATGGTCGGAATCAGGTATCGCTGTTTCTGTTCGTCAGTGCAGGCATAGAGGATGTTGTCTGCGTAACCGCCGAAATCAAACGGCACGAAAGTACGCGCCAACTCCATGAGGGTAATGGCCATAGCGAGCGATCCGAGGTTCGCGCCGCCATATTCCTCCGGCGTGTTGATGCCCCAGAAACCGATTGCCTTCGCCTTGTGCTGCAACACCCGCAACGTCTCCGGGTCGAGTCCAGGCCTTCCCTCCCGTTCGTTGCGCAGTACGTCCTGCTCCAATGGCATCAGTTCATTCTTCACAAAATTCCGGACTGTGCGCTGAATCATCTTTTCTTCCAGACTGAGTCGAAAATCCATGGCCCCACGCCTCCCGCCGCATTGACTTATGCCCCTACCTGCCGTGAAACTTGGGAGCGCGTTTTTCCCGAAACGCCTGCACTCCTTCGAGGTGGTCTTCGGTGGCAACCATCATTGTTTGCGCGATGCGCTCCGCCTGCAGGACCTCGTTAAGTGTGGAGTTGAGAGAACTGTCAATGATGCGTTTCATCATGCCATAGGCTTTGGCGGGTCCATTCGCCAGTCGCCGGGCCAATCGCATCGTTTCCTCCTCCAGGTCATCAGCGGGTACGAGCCGATTCACCAGGCCAAGTTCATGTGCCCGGGTCGCAGGGATGGGTTCAGCCAAGAAGAACCACTCCTTCGCCAGGTGCGAGCCAATGATGCGCGGCAGAAAATAAGACCCGCCCCCGTCTGAGATCAGCCCGACCTGAGTGAAACTCAGAACAAACTGACTGTCCTGTGCTGCCACAATCAGGTCACAGGCCATCGCGAGATTAAACCCGGCGCCAGCGGCAAAGCCGTGTACTGCGGCAATGACGGGCTTCTCCAACTCCTGCATCGCCAGGATACATTCGTTTAACTTGCCAACGTGATCGTACACTTGCGCCGAAGACGCCTCGCCCATCGTCTTGACGTCCCCGCCGGCACTGAAAGACTTCCCTGCGCCGGACACGACGATAACCCGCACGTCGTTCCGTTTTTGAGCATCCCGAAAGTTCGCTGTAAGCCCCTCAACCATTTCCGCGCTAAACGCGTTAAGAGCTCTTGGTCGATTCAAAGTCAGGCTAAGCACTGGCCCATCTTCACTTACGATCAAGTCTGTCATCTTCGCACGAACCTCCTTCTTTATATTCCGCCGTTCGCGGAATTCGCAGTAGTCAGGGCATACTGAACCAGGCTCTCGATGGTCCGGTCCATATGGGCAAAACGCGGGTCTGCAGTTTGACCCGCCTTCCATCGATAGTAAATCTGCTGTACAATGACGGTCAGCTTAAAATAGCCAAAAGTTGCATGGAAGCGAAAATGGGAGATATCGCGACCACTGCGCTTTGCATAGGCCGCGACGAATTCGCGTCGCGTCATGAACCCGTCCTGCACCGTCACTGGCGGTTTCCCAAGCCCCTTTTTCAACAATTCCGGATCGTCCGCCTGAACCCAGTAACTCATTGCGGTTCCCACATCCGCGAGGGGATCTCCGACAGTCGTCATCTCCCAGTCGAACAGCCCCGCCATCTTCGACAGATCCGGCGTAAACATCGCGTTGTTGAACTTGTAATCGTAGTGAATGATCGTCGCTCCAGACACGGGCGGAGTATGGCGCACGAGCCACTTCTTCAGTTCCTCGATCCCAGGTACGTCTCCGATTGTCGCCCGCTCAGACCGGGAAATCCAACCGCGAACCTGACGCTCCATGAATCCTTCTGGATGAGTCGTGCTGGCCAACCCGGTTTTTGCATAGTCTATCGAGTGAAGTTTCGCCAACTCGTCCACCATCGTCTCCGACAGCCTGCGGCACAACTCCGGTGTCACCGTCACTCCTTCGGGAAACTCCGTATCGAGAACCACGCCGTGTTTTCGCTCCATGACAAAAAAGGGGCTGCCCACCACGGTCGCGTCTCTCGAAAACACCAGTGGTTTCGGCGCGAGTGGATAGTACGGGTGGAGTTCCTTAAGGATGGTGTATTCTCGTTCCATGTCGTGAGCCTTTGGCGCCACGGGTCCGAGCGGAGGGCGGCGCAGAACCGCCTCCCACTCGCCGACCTGGAGACTGTAGGTCAGATTCGAATGCCCTGCGGCAAACTGCTTCACTTGCAATGGCCCGTTCGGCAAGTCTGGGATGTGGACACGCAAAAACGCTTCCAGTCTGGTCATGTCCAACTCTTCTCCGCTGCGAACCGGGATCGTGTCTTCCATGCCGATCACCCGCTTTCTCTATCCCGGAAAATGTTCCTGCAAGCCGGATTCACTCGCAATTCCCTGCAGAATCATAGCCGCAAAGATCTCGGCCACTTCCCGATCTGACATGTCTCCGGTCGGACGGAACCATTGGTAGCTCCAGTTCGTGATGCCAAGGATCCCCAACGCAGCAATTTTGACGTTCAAGTTTCTTCGAAATTCGCCCGCTTCCACGCCCATTCTCAGTAGAGTCTCAATATTCGCCCGAAATTGATTGCGTTTCGTTACAATCGACGCCAACCGCTCTTCATTCAGGTGCCGCATTTCGCGGAAAAATACGCGCGCACTGGCTCCCTGTCGTTCGATCGTCCGAATCAGCATATGGACAACGTCAAACAACTTCGTCCTGGAATTCTTGTCCGGATCGTTGATGATCTGCTCCTGGCGCCGCAACATGTCGTCGATGTAGCGCAGATGGATGTCCATCAACAGTTCTTCTTTACTTGTGAAGTAGTAGTAGAACGTTCCTTTCGTGACGCCGAGTCCGTCGCAGATGTCCTGAATCGACGTTTCGCTAAATCCCTTGTGTTCAAATAATTGAATACTCACTTGAGTGATTTTCTCTTTCATTCGTTTCTCAGCGTCCTTCATTCAATCCCCGGCCATGCGGGTCTATTTCCGATATTTCTGCAACTCGTAACGCGCGACTTGGGCACGGTGCACTTCGTCAGGACCATCCGCGATGCGCAGAGTACGCGCATTGGCCCAATGTGCGGCCAATGGGAAATCATCGCTCACCCCAGCTCCTCCGAAGGCCTGAATCGCACGATCGAGCACGTTTAGCGCGATATTCGGAGCCACCACCTTGATCATGGCAATTTCCATCTTGGCTGCTTTATTCCCGACCGTATCCATCATGTAAGCGGCCTTGAGGGTCAACAGCCTTGCCTGCTCAATCTCCATGCGCGACTGGGCAATCCAGTCCTGGACGACCCCTTGGTCGGATAAACGCTTGCCAAAAGCTATACGGTGTTCCACTCGTGCGCAGAGTAATTCGAGGGCGCGTTCCGCTGCGCCAATCACGCGCATACAGTGATGGATGCGTCCAGGACCCAGTCGCCCTTGCGCGATCGCAAACCCTTTCCCTTCCCCCCAGATCATGTTGTCTGACGGAACCCGCACGTTTGCAAAGGTGATCTCCGCATGGCCGTGAGGAGCATGGTCGTAGCCGAAGACCGGCACCATCCGCTCCACCGTTACCCCTGACGCGTCGAGAGGAACCAGTATCATGGACTGCTGTTCATACTTGGGGGCGTCCGTATTGGACTTGCCCATCACAATCGCAATCTTGCATCGGGGGTCGCCGCCTCCAGATGACCACCACTTGTGACCGTTGACCACATATTCGTCGCCGTCGCGCGCCACGCTGGCTGAGATGTTGGTCGCATCGGCTGAAGCGACGTCCGGTTCTGTCATGGAGAAGCACGAACGGATGTCACCGTTCAACAAAGGCGTCAACCAGGTCTCCTTTTGTTTCTCCGATCCATAGCGGACCAGCACCTCCATGTTCCCCGTGTCTGGCGCGTTGCAGTTGAACACTTCCGGCGCAATCAGCGACCGTCCCATAATCTCGCACAGCGGCGCATATTCCAGATTGCTGAGCCCCGCCCCGTAGTCGCTGTCAGGCAAAAAGAGGTTCCACAACCCGGCAGTCCTGGCTTTTTCCTTGAGTTCCTCGACAATGGGCGGCACTGCTCCCCAACGGTCTGGGAGCGCTTTCAACTGCTCGTTGTACACGGACTCATTGGGATAAACATGTTCATTCATGAATTCGGTTACTTCTGCCTGCAACCGCTTGACCTTTTCCGAATACGAGAAGTCCAAATGCCTTCCCCCTCACATACTGACCGGTTGGTATGTCCTCCAACGTAGTATACAACTAGAATGCGGAAAGTTACAACAAGGTTGTCGTTGATCCCATTATCTAGTATAGTAAATTTGAGACAGTCATACCCGGCGCATGCTGGCTCACAATTCTGGATTGGGGGAAGTTCATGAGCAACGAGGTCGCACTCGAAATAAAAAATTTGACAAAGGTGATCGGTCGAAAGACAATCGTCGATGACCTGTCGTTTGCTGTGCGTAAAGGGGAAGTATTTGGCCTTCTCGGACCGAACGGCGCGGGGAAAACAACAACGATCCGGATGATCGTGGGCTTGATCGGGATCACCAAAGGAAGCGTCCTCGTGCACGGCGTAGACGTGACAAAAGACTTCGAAGCCGCGATGAGCCATGTCGGGGCCATCGTCGAAAATCCGGAAATGTACAAGTATTTGAGCGGCTATCGAAATCTGCTTCACTTTGCCCGCATGACACCCGGCGTCAACCGGACCCGTATCGACGAAGTGGTCCAGTTGGTCGGGTTGAAGAGTCGCATTCACGACCGGGTTCGGAAGTATTCGCTGGGCATGCGGCAACGTTTGGGACTGGCTCTGGCTTTGTTGCGGAATCCTTCCATATTGATACTGGACGAGCCGACAAACGGACTCGATCCAGCCGGGATACGGGAGTTTCGCGATCATTTGCGCTCGCTCGCTTCAGAACGGGGCATGTCTGTCATCGTGTCTTCGCATCTGCTCGCGGAGATGGAACTGATGTGCGACCGAGTGGCCATCATTCAAGACGGCAAACTGGTCGACATTCGATCCATCAACGAGATGAAGGGCGATGCGCCGACCGCGGCCCAGACCACGCGGTTTAAGGTGGACAATCATGAATTGGCGATGAGCATTTTTGCAAAAGCGGATCTCGCATGTCAACCCGCTTCGGAAAGCGGAGAACTGGATGTGGTGCTCGACCCTCTCGCCGTGGCCGATCTTGTTGCGGCCCTGGTTCACGCTGGTGTAAAGGTGTCCGGGGTCCGCACAGTCACCAGGACCCTGGAAGAATCGTTCCTTGAGATGACAGGAGAGGTGCGCCATGCTTAAACTCATTCAAAATGAATCCATCAAGATCGCCTTGCGTTTGCGGACCTGGATCATGGCGGCGCTGATCGTCGTGATCGTGTTGGTCGCCGCGATCGTGATCAATGCCCATCTCAAACCAAACGCAAACTGGAAACAGACACTGTTGAACCAAAACGCCCAAGCTGAGGCGACGCTCTCCAATCCGCGCGTATACATGCCTCCGATTGACCGCTTGCGACTCAAAGCACAAGTAGCCATAAACACGTATGACATCGCCCACAATCTTCCTCCCGGACACCAGGACGCATGGGTATTCACCACTGGCGCGCTAAGCGTAGGCCAAATCGGAATCGTGTTCGTAACGGTCGTGGCAGGGGATATCGTGGCAGGCGAATTTGCAAGCGGAACGATCAAAGCCTTGCTGACGCAACCTGTGAATCGAACGCGCATCATTCTGTCAAAATACGTGTCCGTGATGCTCGTTACGTTAATGATGTTTGCACTGGTGCTCGTTTCGTCGATTGTCATCGGAGGAATCTTCTTTGGTTTCAACGGCATCGGTGAACCGCTCGTTTTCGTGAACGCCAAACAGGTGGTCACGCAGATGACGACGGGATCTTTCATAACTCTTGGGTATGCGTTTGCGCTGATCTCAGGCGTCATGATCGTGACGATCGCCTTCATGATCTCCGCCGTCTTTCGGAGCAGCGCCCTAGCGATCGCCCTTTCGATCATAACCCTGTTTGTCGGTGTCTCCTTGGTACAGTTGCTGAGCAGCTTCACATGGGACAAGTACATTCTTTTCGCCAATACGGATCTTATGCAATACATCACGGGCGGGCCGCCCGTCACCGGTATGACGATGGGCTTCTCAATCGTTGTGCTGGCGGTCTATTTTATCGTGTTGAACGCCGTCTCGTGGCGGGTGTTTGTGCAGCGCGACGTGTCTTCGTAGGGGGGGAATCTCGGGCGGATGGCAGGCAGCGGCGGATTTCCCTCAAATCCTTGGAAGGGGTATTCCTGCTGCTTGACATTCTCTACATTCTCTTTAGTTTACGGTACACATCATCATCGTTGCGCTTTCCTATTACAACGACGCGAACACTCTGAGCATCGGAATCATAGATAATGCGATACTCCCCCACATCCACGAGGTTGAAATTGGATGACAGAATACCCTTTGTGATCTATGGCCATTTAACGATGTTGCATCATGTATTCTTCATACTTTTCAATCCAAGGACCTGTCTCTTGGAACAACACCGCAAACGCGTGATATGCCGGTGGTTCATGCAAGAACATCTCATTTTCTTGAAGTTTTTTAGCTACATGTTTTTTCTCCATCAATTTTTCAGCTTCCTGCATGGACAGGTGACCGATTTTCATTAACTCTGATCGAACTTTGGCCAAAAATTGCATCCGAATCGGATCCAAAGGGATTTCAGCTTGTCTGATTACCTTGCGATTCATCAAATTGGACACTTCACCCTCACCACCCGAATCGGTTTAGACAACCTGTCAAGCACTTGCTCTGTATTGAGAGACAATTGATCAAATGTTCGATGAAACTGAATTTCCTCTGGCATACCATAAGCATTCCCATCTGCAACAGGTCCGTACACATAATCGTATGTGTGCGAATTCTGACGGCGACACTTATGGATGAGTGCCCGAGCCTCCATTTGCCGCTCGTTCCAGTTTGTTTCCTTCGGTAACGGAAATTCAACACCAAATGCGGTTGACCGCAACTCGACAACATTTAATGTATACTGCATGATAACAGGCTGGATCGTCCGTTTATCGCGCCGGTATCGTTCCCATGTAATCTCTAGTTTGGATAAAAACGATGGGTGTGGTGCAGGAATGCCGTAGGCAATCCGAAAACAAGCCCATTTCCCAGCCTGACTATAATCCTGAGTCAGATAAAAACCTTGGCCAAAATCCGTGCTTCGCCGTTGGATACTCAGCCAGACGCCATTCCCACGTAACACGTCCGCAAAAAATAGGGTTGTCCCATGGTACAGAGTAATGATTCCGGAAGCAGGCAACAAGAATATCGACCTCATTCTGATCCCAGTATAACTGCGTGCAGACGTGGTGTCGATATGAAATGGAAGAAAGCTTATTGTAACAAAGGGTACGTTGAGCCATCCTGCGCAACGGGTGCAGTACGCTCACCGCTTGCGAAATTGGCTTTGACCTCACCCAGTCAGATCATTTTTATCGCCGCGAAGATCCCATGATATAATCACTCAGCCATGATGCGACGGGGGTTCAGACAGAAGCCGCGAATTGGAGGATTGCCCTTATGGATTCAAGCGTCGTATGCACATCCTGCCATTCGCCGTCTTCGCTGACCCAGCGTCCATCTTCGTGTTGCAAAGCTTGCAATTTGTTTATAGCGTCTGATATCAATGGATGATCCGGGGTTACATCCATAATACACAAAGCATTGATCAACCACGCCAGATTGCTCGCTTCCAGCATTGCTAACTCGGAGTGCAAATAGGCAAGTATTGATTGCGCATCCTTGTGTTTCCCCAATGAATACAGCAGACCCGCAGCCAACCAGTTCGCATGCAGGAACCCTGGTAAGTAGCCTTTATCGAGGTTCGAGGCAAGGAACTCTCCGGTCATGGTTAGGCAGGGGTCTGAACGCCGGAAATGAGAAATCCAGCAGCCTGCGTTCGCCGTTATGTATAGTTTTGCCGACGCGTCGCCAGGCATCGCCCAAGGTGGGGCAACAGGCGCCAGCGCGGCGTCCTCTTCAAATGAACCATCCGTGTTTTGCCGTCCGATCAGGAAGGATATTGCTTGATCAATAAACTCTTCCGATCTCAATCCCAGTTGCTCACACTGCGCCAAACTGTAACAGGTGGCATCGATTGAACTTGCGTCTGGCGCCCAGAAGGGCGCCCAACTGCCATCTTCCCGTTGCATCATCTTCAGAGCATCGACTGCCTCTCGAACCAATGCCCGATCTTGAAGCAAAACATGCAAACGCGCCTGTTCCACTGTGTTTCCGTGGTCCTGTACAAATTTGATCGCCAACTGAATATCTGCCATCGTTCCATCCCTTATCGTCGTCCATACAGAAAAGTCAGTCAATACTAATTGTGATTATAACGCTTTAGCTGTGTAGAGGCCAATGTTCTTCTGCAAGAGCGGGCAACTTCATTGAATCCGAAGCAACTTCAGGTGCAAGCGCCATCGAAGAAACCTCCCGGATTGAAGGTGGCGGGCCTGAAAAAGAAACTTCGAAACTCTTCGCAACGGAACTGGTCTAATTGATCGCGGAATCCTTTGCGTCAAGCAGACAGGCACAACAGTCACGACCACATATCAGGCAAGAGTAAGCCCACGCACCGAAACAGCGTGTGATTGTCTTCAATCTTTAGAAGGGCTTTCCAAACTAGAGAATAATAGTCGTGTTTCTTGCTGTTTTGATGGAGCGCGCGGATGAACTTTCTCACAGGCGCGAGGGGAACAAAAACCGCCCTGAAGGGTGTTCATTTCTCGGAGGCTCAATCTTCAAAATCGACTTGCTGTATATACTCTCCAAACAGCGGATGATACAAGGTGTACATACCGCGCCCTTTCCGTATCACCAGATTTTTTTGTACCAATCGGCTCAATAGACCACTGTTATGCACATCTTTTGCCGGACAATCACCCGGTGCAGCCTCGGCAATTTGGCGCAAAATCATCCGCTCTCCCGGCGGAACGGATGACCAATCCACATCAAAACGCTCCGCATAGATCAAACGTAAAATCCCCGGCCACTTGCTTTCACAATACGAAACATCCAAATTGACCCGCCGTTCACTGTGTGCATTCATCAGCATAGCGCGCATGATAAAAGTCACAAAATACGGATGACCGTTTGTTTTATTCTGTATCCAATCCAACGTTTCATCCGGTATGGTGATTCCCGCCTGCACTCGCTCCACGGGATATCGTATTGCATCTGCCAAATCTTCGCGATCAAAGGGTTTGAGGTTTATTTTATTAAAAAAACGAACGACAGGCTCCGATTCCAAGCGAATATCTTCAAATAGTTCCGACGGGCCGGTGATCACCAACCCATATCGAGCACCCAGTAAATGTAGATCCTGCATAACTGCTCGCAGGATCAGAAATGCCTGTTTGTCCAATGACAAAAGCAGATGCGCATCATCTATATAAGTTGACTTAGAGATCTTCCACAATGACACCCGACTCCATCCTGATGCAGAGCCGGTCAATGATCTTCGAGGGGTCTTTCATGATCGACTCCATAAAGGCGTGGACGTTCTTTTGTATTTCCACGACCGTGTGGTAGAAGACGTTGTTCACGACGTCCGATTTGAGCCACTTCCACAGCCCCTCAACCACGTTGAGCTGAGGACTGTACGGAGGCAGATAGACGAGAGTCAGACGCTTATTCTCGCTCAGGAAGTCCTGCAGGAGCTTGGCGTGATGGATTCGGGCGTTATCCAAGATCATTGAAATCGTGCCCGTAGGATACACTTCCAACACCTTTTGCAGGAACGTCAGAAACGTCTGCGCCGTGTAATCTTCGTTTTCTTGCCAAACCACTTGCCCGGTACAGTAGTCTACCGTCGCCAGCAACTTAACACCGCGATGCTTCCCAGTGGTTTTGATCACACGCTGCTTCCCCTTTTTGAACCAAGTGCGCTGAATCGCTTGGTAATCGCGAATCATGCTCTCATCTTCAAACAAAATATGACAAATTTCGCCATCTTCAGCCCCTTTTTATTGCCGGAAACGTGTCTTCGACAAACGCTTGCTGCTTCTGCGGGTCCGCTGCCGCGAGTGTATAGGTGGGTCTCGTGTAGCTCATATTCATCCGCTCCATGAGTTTCGATACCCCTCGCAGCGAATACTGGAAGCCATAGACCCGGTCAATGTACTGCGCGATGATCTGCAGGGTCCAATTGAATTTCGCAGGAAAGCCTACGTCAGCGGGCACCTGGCTAATTATGACCTGCTTCAATTCATCGCGCTGTTCTGCCGTCAGGCGACACGACTTCCCGGGGGCATACTTGATCTCCAGTCCCTCGAAACCACTGTCCTTGTAGGCACGAATGTAGGCGCGAATGGTCCTGTCGGAACGACAGAGCATCTGCGCGATCTGCTTGACGGGTACCCGCAGTAGCCAAAGATGAATCGACTGCAGACGTTCGTACATTCTGCGATCATTCGTGCGCCGAATGTGCCCTTCGATCTCTTCAATAGCTGACTGTACGTCCATGTCGCATCACCGCCGCTCAATTGGATACATTTTCATTCGACGGTGATCTCGTGAATCCTGCTTCGTTAGCTGGAAAGGCTCCAGTTCAACTTATATAGTATCAACAAAATCCCACACTCGCGATCAGCCAAAAACCTTTCCCACAAATCCCTTAATTGACGACGCAGAATATCTGCCGCTCCAGCGGTCGCCATATCTGAGCGTTGCTTCTTTGTCACCGTAAGCCCCAACGCGTGAATGGATAACTGCCAGTCACGCAATTGTTCCATCGCCTTTTCAGACCACCCTTTGTGTTTGGATAACTCATCCGCGACAAATGAAACCAGCATGGAAAAAAAACCATACAGAGAGTCGTATCCCCGGGAACAACTGATGAACACAGGAAAGATGTCAAACGGCGCCTGACGGCAACTGTGCATAAATCGATTTGCCAAGCTGGTTTTGCCAATTCCCCACGGGCCGAGAATCGCGATGTTCCACGGGCCGGAACTTGACGGATGCAAGCTGGGGATAACCCCCTCTTCAAACCACGCCAGTTCTCTCTTGCGGTTCGCAAAGTATCGAATATCAGCTGGATAATTGGGATTGAATGGATTGAGAAACATATGCCACCCCCTCCAAAAAAAGGGCATTTTCGTGTAGGAAGTGAATACATTGTATTATTTGTAGTTTTACATGTCAATATACGATGCTCCACATCACGGGGCTCGCTTTGGGACGATCGCGCGCTTAATACGCAGGCCGTTTCGGAAGGCGGCGATTGGGTGAGGCAGAAAAAGCGATTAAAGAATTTGAACATGATCGAGGAGAACTTCTCCCCCATCCTTGCAAAAGAGCGATCGACATCCTGAACCCTCTCTCCACGGATACATCCGGGAACTTTACGACGCTTTCAGGTGAGTCTCTGGGATGCGTCCGCCTACCTGGACAATGCCGATCTATATCGACCGGCGGCATGCCTCCATCATCGCATCTCCCCGTCCTCACTCCTGTGATGGATGCGACGCTGTCCAACCATCGCGCCAGCCATCTGTTCGAGCAGCGACTCCATGCCAGTACGCCAGTTGTTTTCCAGTGATTGCACAGCCGCGTGAAGGTCCCCATTGGCAAGAGCCTCCGAGACTTCTCGGTGTTGTTCCACCGATCTGCCGATTAACCCTGCATTCCACATGAACGCGTACTCATACCGCCGGATAGCCAGTTTTAAGTCCGAAATCATGGCGCGCAGCCTCCTGTTTTCGCATCCCGCGAGCAAAACTGCATGCCAGCGCGAATCGAGTTCAAGCGCTCTCCCCGGATTGCCCTTTGCTCCGGCAAGCTCGCCATTGATGACCTCCAGCTCATTGTCATCTGGAGACCTGTCCGCCGTTCGCAGCGCCAACCCCTCAAGCGTCCACACCATCGGGTATATCTCCCGGATTTCGCCTGCCGTGAGCGCGCGCACGGTGAATCCTCGCGCAGCATCCGATCGCACAAATCCTTCCCGCCGCAAGTCCAGCAGCGCTTCTCGAAGCGGCGTACGGCTGACTCCCAAGTCCGTCGCGAGAGTCGTCTCATTGATTCGGCTTCCAGGAGGAAACTCCCCTCGAAGCAGGCGTTCAAGAACCTGCTGCCGCACATCGTCTCGCAAAGGACGCTTGGGACTCATACCGCATACGGACTCTGCGTCCGGTATCGCTTCTCAAATTCTTCACGGGTGCAGAGTGTCCTTATGTCAGTGATACGGTCCACGGCGAGAATCCCGTCGAGATGGTCAATTTCATGCTGAAGCAATTCAGCCAGATCGCCCTCCGCCATGATTTCATGCCACTTTTCGGAGGTGTCCTGATAACGAACCCTCACCCGGCGGTTACGAGTTACTTGAAAGAAGATGCACAAGAAGCTTAGACACGCGTCCCACACCACCATGGTTTCCGGGCTGCGTTCGACGATCTCCGGGTTGATGAGTTGCCAGGGTTCATCCACGTTCATAAACACAATCCGCTTCATGACGCCGATTTGCGGTGCAGCAATTCCCCGACCGTATGTGGTTGTGGTACGCCAACGCGCCAAGGTATCCTGCAAATCGATGAGGGTGAAACGCACCTCATCGGAAGCTGGACTCTCGACCGGAGAACACACCTCCCTCAAGCGCGGATCGCCCAGTTGCAACACATCGCATATCGCCATGGATTTTGCCTCCTAAAAATCCGAATCGAGCCGTCCGCCCGTGATGACCAGAACCGCTGTCTTCCCCGCCAAAGATTCTGACTGAGCCAACTGCAACATGCCAGCCACAGCGCTGGCGCTGGTAAATTCGGCGATTACCCCGGCTTCTTGCGCCAACAGCCTCTGCGCTGAGGCGATCTGCTCATCCGAAACGGCAACCATACTTCCGTCGCTGACTGCGAGTTCCGCCAACAGTCGAAGCGCATTTCTCGGGCGGCGCACCGCAATCGAGGCCGCCTGCGTCGCTCCATCGCCACCGATCGAATCCTCTCCTCGAAAACGCCGCACCAGCGGCTGGACAGCCTCTGCCTGCACGCCCATCAGTCCGGGCAAATGGTCCGTCAAGCCGAGCGCCCTCAGTTCTCGAAACCCTTTCCCGATTGCACCCAGAGTGCAACCATCACCAACCGGGGCCACGACCAAATCCGGCACGTTCCATTCCAATTGTTCGCCGATTTCAAGGGCAACGGTTTTCTTTCCCTCGACAAGGAACGGATTGAAGGCACAGTTCCTGCTGTACCATCCATTATCCGCCCCAGCCAGTTCGGCTTCGTCATATGCCTGATCGTAGTTGCCGGTGGACACGTGAATGTCCGCGTCGTATCTTCGCAACCAATTGAGTCGAGTCTCTGACGCCTCCCTGGGAACAAACACATGGCCACGGAGTCCTGAGTGAGCGCAGAAACCCGCAAGCGAAATGGCAGCATTCCCGGCGGATGCACAGTAGAGGTCTTGGAAGCCATTCGCCTGCGCCATCGCAATGGCAATCGCCGTGGCACGATCCTTCAGGCAGCGAGTCGGATTTCGGGTTTCGTCTTTGACGAACAGGGCTTTCAGGCCGAGACGGGCCGCCAATCGGGGAACTGCGACGAGGGAGGTGCCCCCTGCATGAAGGACCACAGGCGGTTCTTCTACAGGCAATACCGGCAGGTAACGGAACACATCCGAGCGTGCGCTTCTCATTCTCCCCTCCGGCTGCCACAGGGCTTTGCCCGCCGCTTCATAGTCGTATTCGACATCAAGGATTCCGAAATCGGCCTGTTCGCCATGCGCAACACAAGTCGGGCAGGTATACGCAATGGGGCTCACAGATTGAATACCTCCGCATCGTAAACATCGAAGATGAGTCGCAAACAGAGGCGGCCACCTCGCTCTCATGATTTCGATCACTATTGTATACGATGCAGATGATTCTGTCAATATCCGTCGGCCAAAATTGCAGTTGCTTGTGAACGCCGTGGCATCCACCAGTTATCAGTGGCAGGGAATTGAAATGCCCGATGAGGCCATACTATTTTCGGGTGATCACTTCATGGAATCCTCAAAAATCTCCTTGCTCCACGCGTGTTTGCTCATGATCGCCGCGATCGCAATCCCCCTGCACGTGACGATTGTGCCCGTACTCCTCCATGCCTCCGGTCGAGACGCCTGGCTGGCGGAGTTGACGGCATTGCCGCTCGTCGCGCTCTACTGGTGGCTCATTGTCAAAATCGCGCGCAAGGCTTCCGCGACACAGCCCATCCTTCAACAAATCCGTTGGGTATGGTTGCGATTGCTGGTGATTGCCGTTCTCGAACTTTACGTCGTGTGGTCCATTGCCAAAGAGGTGCGGGAATGGGCTCAGTTCAGTGTCATCGTGACTCTGCCAGGCGCTCCGGTCCTGCTCCTCATCATAGTTATTCTGGCCGCCAACGCCTGGATCGCCCGTAAGGGACTACCGGTCATTGCGATTACCATCGGCTTTCTCCTGCCGGTGGTCTTTCTCTTTGGCACCACCAACACGCTGTCTACGCTGTCGGAAAAGGACTATGGCGTACTCTTTCCGGTGTTGGAACAAGGAATCGCTCCGGTGTTGCAAGGCGTTGAGGTAGTTCTGCCGGTGGTGGGCGAGTTCTTTCTGGTGCTGTTCATTCTTCACCATGTGAATGGTGAAAAGGCCCGTTCTTTTTTCCCGTGGCTGATCACCCTGGGCATTCTTTTCGGCGCCATTGGCGTGGGGCTGATGGCTGGTCTCCTTGCTGAGTACGGCCCGGAAGAGATCATTCACCACCGGTATCCGGCTTTTGAGGGATGGCGTATGGTGACATTCGGCACGCGCTTTGAACGGCTGGATTTTCTGGCCATCTATCAGTGGATCGTGGGACTCTGTGGGCGAGTGATGCTTTTGCTCTTCATTGGGAGCGATGTCGTTCGAAACAAGATCGCGTCCCGTCTGATCCTGATAATCCTGACACTGTGCAGTATAGCCTTTGCGGCGTGGTCGCTTCCCATGGACATGGCCCAATTCACTGACCAGTTATACGCGAAAGTCGCTATGGGCATTGATGTGTTTCTGCCCGTCGTCTTTGCATCGTCGTTATTTTGGCCCCGTCGTCGGCCAGCGCGGGGGGTTGCCCCATGAGTTCTCCTATTTCCAAATCGTTGAAGGCCAGTCAAGATTGGCTGCAGGAACACGTGTTATCCCACTGTCAGGACGTAAAACCCTTCTCCTTTTTGTTGGGCGACGATTCCGATGAACATTTCGTTCGCGTATGGGGCGTCTATTTGGATGGAAGCACCGATGTTGAACGTGTTACGCAGACCTTTATGCCACTTTTGCAGGAGACCTTCAGACGCGGTCCGTACAATTCCCTTCACGAATTCCGGGACCATCTCAGAGCGCCTGACGCCTCTGTGGCAACGAAGTGGAGTCGCGCTGTTGACGCCCTCTTCAGCGGTCAGACATTGTTCTTTTTGGATGGTTATGAAGGCGTATTGACCGTGGACAAAACGAAAAAACCGGAACGGACGCCTGAAGATCCGCCAATTGAGACGTCGATTCGGGGACCCCGCGACGGACTCGTGGAAAACATCGTCGACAACGTGGCCTTAATCCGCAAGAGACTGCCAACGCCCGATTTGTGTTGCGAGTATTTTTCTATCGGCCGCCGCTCTCACACCCGTATCGCCCTTCTATATATGCGAGACGTCGCCCGCCCCTCGCTGATCGACGCGGTCCGGCGCCGACTGAGCGGCATTGCTGACATGGATGAACTCACAGAGAGCGCCCATTTGGAAGAGCTTCTCGAAGACCGGGCGCTCACCTTATTCCCTACCTTTGACTCCACACAACGCGCAGACAAGTCGGCAGCCGTTCTGTCGGAAGGACGAGTCGTTCTGGTCACCGACAACTTGCCGACGGCGCTCATTGCGCCAGCCACTTTGCAGCAACTGTTGCAATCAGTCGACGATTATCAGGATCGATTCCCCTTTGCCACCATGACCCGTGTTCTTCGGTGGGTGGGTTTGCTCATTTCCCTGATTCTGCCGTCGATCTACGTGGCCAGCACCGAATACCACCAGGACACCCTGCCGATTTTCCTTCTGCTGTCGCTTGTCAGCGCGCACCGCGGCGTTCCGTTCCCTACGCCGATCGAGGCGTTTGTGATGCTCATTATTTTTGAATTGTTCCGCGAAGCCGGGTTGCGGTTGCCGAGAGCCGCAGGACAGACCGTCGGAATCATCGGAACGGTTGTGGTCGGCGACGCGGCGGTTCGGGCAGGACTCGCCAGCACCGGGATGTTGGTGATCATGGGCATTACGGCGGTATCGACGTTCACCATCCCCAATTTTACTCTCTCCAACGCCGTGAGCATCCTGCGCTTTCTGTTCCTGATCATGGCCACCGTATTTGGAGATATCGGCATTGTCCTTAGCATCGTTCTGTTGGTGGCGCATTGGGCCGGACTTCGTTCTTTTGGAGTTTCCTATCTGTCCCCTTTCTCCCCGTTTGAATGGTCCGATTGGAAAGATACGTTCATACGCATCAAATGGACGCGGATGAACATACGACCGCGATCATTGCGGACTGCCGACCGCGTGCGGAGGGGGGCGCCCAAAAAATGACCGTCTCAGTCAGGAAAACTTGGCGCTGGATAGTGGCGCTCTTCCCCGCTCTTCTGACCACTGGGTGCTGGGATTCCGCAGGACTCGACAACATTGCGTACATTCATGAAGTCGCCGTCAGTTACCGCAAAGGGGTTTACACCATGTACGCAACTATCTTAAATGTGCCCGTGGTTACCGAGACCAGCGAAAAAGCGATGTCGGAAAAAGCCGCTCCTGTCTATGTCGTGCGGGCACGGGGCAACAGCTGGATAGAAACGGTCAACAACATGTTCCCGACGAGCCCCAAGCGACTGATGTGGTCGCAGTTCACGACTCTCATTCTGCACGAAAGCCTCCTGAAAACCCACTATCTGGATGTCATCGATCCATTGTTGCGTTACCGTGAAATCCGACCAACCGTCTGGGTATACGGCACGCGAGCGCCGCTGGTGAAACTGTTCCAAACGAAAATGCCCCTGGAACCAAATCCGCTCTATACGTACATCAATAATCCGAACGAAGTTAGAGTGTTCGGCCGCGTCTTTCCGTCTGTCAGGATTCACACGTTCCTGCGCGAATTGAACGAACCCGGGATATCTCCATTGCTGCCCGAATTGTCTATGGATACGCCCAAAAAAGTGACATGGTACAAAGAACGCGACAAGATGAGTTTCATGACCGTCTCTTCCGTGGGCGTTTTCTCCAATCGACGTTTTGTCGGATGGATGCCGCGCAACGCTTTGATGGGGCTTATGTGGGCGCGCACCGACGGCCTTCGCGTTCCTCTATTTATCCGTCGCCCCCTGATTGCCACAGTGTATCTGCATTATAACAAGGTAAAAATCAGTTCGGTGCAACGACATGGAAGGACCTTTTTCACCATTCGCATTCGCGGGAAGGCGGACTTGGCGGAGCAATCGCAAGAAATCCAGGTCCTGCAACTGACCGAACAGATTCAAACGCGCATGGCCCGCGACGTGATGAGAACGTTTCAAGCGGGTGTCGCCCTGCACAGCGATGTACTCGGGCTGGGACAACAGGCCTATCGGCGATACGGCTTTCTGTGGCCTCTCCACACAAAGACGGAGGCATTACGTTCGATCAGGTTGCGTCCGGATTCCCTGCAGGCGGTGAGCGTGACACTGATCCGGGCGCATTCTGGCATGCGATTTGTGATGCCTCCATAGATCCTAATGCAAGCAAAAAAAGGCTACCGATAGAGATCTCCGCCGGTTTCGGCAAACTCTTTGGCCTTGTCTCGCAATCCCTTCTCTAGCGCAGACTCGTCATCGAGCCCCTGGTTCCTTGCGAAGTCACGAATGTCCTGTGTAATGCGCATGCTGCAAAATTTTGGCCCGCACATGGAACAGAAGTGCGCTGTCTTCGCCGGTTCTGCAGGAAGCGTTTCATCATGGAAGGCAAGCGCGCGCTCCGGATCGAGCGAGAGATTGAACTGATCGCGCCAGCGAAACTCAAACCGCGCTTTAGACAAAGCGTCATCGCGATCTTGCGCGCCCGGATGTCCCTTGGCGAGATCGGCTGCGTGAGCGGCGATTTTATAGGTGATGACGCCCTCGCGCACGTCATCCTTGTTGGGCAGACCCAAGTGTTCTTTCGGCGTCACATAACAGAGCATTGCCGTTCCGAACCAGCCAATCATGGCGGCGCCGATCGCTGAGGTGATGTGGTCGTAACCAGGCGCGATGTCCGTAGTCAGCGGTCCCAGGGTATAAAACGGGGCTTCCTGGCAAATCGCCAACTGGCGATCCATATTTTCCTTGATCTTATGCATGGGAACGTGGCCGGGACCTTCAATCATCACCTGCACGTCGTGCTTCCAGGCGATCTGCGTCAATTCACCGAGCGTCTCGAGTTCGGCGAATTGCGCCTCATCATTGGCGTCTGCAATCGATCCAGGACGCAATCCGTCTCCCAGAGAAAACGATACGTCGTAGGCTTTCATGATCTCACAGATTTCCTCAAAATGCGCGTAAAGGAAGTTCTCCTGGTGATGCGCGAGACACCATGCCGCCATGATCGAACCGCCGCGCGAAACGATTCCCGTCATCCGTCTGGCGGTCAGCGGAATATAGCGGAGCAAAACCCCTGCATGGATCGTGAAATAGTCAACACCTTGCTCAGCCTGCTCGATCAGCGTGTCACGGTAAATCTCCCACGTCAGTTCCTCCGCCTGCCCGCCCACTTTCTCCAAAGCCTGATAGATGGGAACCGTTCCAACCGGCACGGGAGCATTGCGAATGATCCACTCCCGCGTCGTGTGGATGTTCTTTCCCGTCGACAGGTCCATGATGGTGTCGGCGCCCCAACGTATGGCCCACGTCATCTTCTCGACTTCATCCTCAATCGAAGACGATACAGCGGAGTTCCCAATATTGGCGTTGATCTTGACAAGAAAGTTTCGGCCGATGATCATCGGCTCACTTTCAGGATGATTAACATTGGCCGGAATGATCGCTCTTCCGCACGCCACTTCACTGCGCACGAACTCAGGATCGACCTGTTCGCGAATCGCGATAAACTGCATTTCAGGTGTTACGATGCCCTTACGGGCGTAGTGCAGTTGCGTCACATTGCCTCCCGCTCTGGCGCGCAAGGGACGGTGCGTGAGACCCGGGTAGACAGCCCGCTCGACTGTCTCTGGGCGCAGTCCGTTGTCGCCCAACTGCACGGGGCGACCTTCGTACTCTTCGACGTCGCCGCGCTCCAACACGCAGCTACTGCGAACACGCGGCAGTCCCTTTGTGAAAATTGGGCGGTAATTCGAATCCGTGTAAGGACCGCTCGTGTCGTACACCCGGACAGGCGGGTTCTCCTGAGCTCCGTAGCGTCCGGTCGTTGGTTCAAGCGCGATCTCACGCATCGGCACGCGCATGTCTGGCCATCCTCCGACATCTACGTATACCTTTTGGCTGCCGGGGAATGCTGTGGACGCGCCAAAGTGCAATTCCTCCGATTGCTTCGCCATCGTGTTCTTCCCCTTTACGATTTAATCCCATCTCTTTGCGAACAACAAAAAACCACTTGGGAATGCCAAGCGGCTGTGCGCACACGACGATTGTGCCCATTCCCTCCGCTGGCATTACCCAGATCAGGTGATCGGTCGGCAGTAGTCGCGACTGCCCTCTCAGCCTGGCTCAACCAAGCTCCCGGAAATCTATGAAATTCAAAAACAACATACCACTACTATCGGAAGAATACAACAACTCTCTGCGCGGCTGCGCGGCGCCTTGCGCAATCTTTCCCCGGTAGCACCCCTCGTTCAGCTGTCACTTGTCGCCGACCCGACCCACTGTAGGACTGCTCGGAGAAGCGACAGCGGATTTTCCCATCCTTCTCGCCTGATAGGCCATCCGTCCCGCTTCGACACCCACCGCCATGGCTCTGGCCATCTGCACCGGATCACCCGCCCTGGCGATTGCCGTGTTGATGAGTACCGCATCGGCGCCCAGTTCCATCGCCAATGCCGCGTCGGAGGGCGCCCCGAGCCCTGCGTCGACGACCACTGGCACTTGTCCGCCTATGACCTCGATGATTCGCTGCAGACGATCCGGAGAGGTCAGACCGAGGCCGGTTCCGATCGCCGAGCCAAAGGGCATGACCGTTGCACAACCGATATCGAGCAGACGTTTGGCCACCGTGTGATCGTCCGTTGTGTACGGCAGCACCACAAACCCTTCTGCCACCAGCGTCTTGGCAGCTTCCACCGTCGCTATCGGATCAGGCAAAAGCGTGTTGTCCGCAGGGATAACCTCCAGTTTGACCCAATCAGACAACCCCGCAGCGCGCGCCAAACGGGCTGTGCGAATGGCTTCTTCTGCCGTCTGGCAACCTGCGGTGTTGGGTAACAGGAAATAGCGGTTGAGGTCGATATAGTCAAGCAGCGACTCCTCCTTGCGGTCGAGATTCACTCTCCTTACCGCCACCGTCACAATCTCGGCGCCGGATGCCTCAAGCGCTTCGCGCATCTGCTGAAACGTTGCATACTTCCCCGTTCCAATCATCAGGCGGGAACGAAATGTACGGCCCGCAATCGTCAATAAATCTGTCATGACGCTCTCTCCTTCTTGAAGATGAACTGTGCCTCGCCACTTGCAATCGTCAAAGGACTCAACCGCCGCCCACGAAGCGCACAATTTCGATGACATCCCCAGCGGCGAGTGTGCAGGCCGCAAATGTCTGTCGGTTCATGACCTCTCCGTTTCGTTCTACCGCGATTCGCTCTGCCGTCAAGTCAAGTTCCTCCAGCAACTTCACTCCTGTACAGCCAGCGGTGATGTCGCGTTGCTGTCCGTTGACCACGATGATCATAGATCATCCCCTCCTCAGTTGATCGCCTGCGCATCTTGCGTCGTACCCGGCCTAAAAGCCCGCCAGTGTTCTGGCCACGATCCACCATCCACTGCCTCTGCTATCATTTTGCCGGTCACAGGCGTCAGGAGAATACCATTGCGATAGTGTCCAACTGCATAAATCAATTGCGGGTACACAGGATCCGGCCCGGTCAGCGGCAAAGAACTTGGCGTCGTCGGCCGAAATCCCAGCCACGCCCTCTCAAATGCCGCGTTGGCCAGCCCCGGAGCAACAGCGCGCGCAGCCTTCAGCAGACTGAACACGGCCTCCACCGTGACGTCGTTCTGAAAACGGGCGTCATGTTCTTCCGTCGCACCGGCGATGATGCTCCCGTCACGCTTGGGAACCAGATAGATGCCCTCGGCAAAAGCGGTTCGCTGAAGGCGGAGGGAACCCGCAGGTCGAATGGATAAAAGCTGCCCCTTGACCGGCCCCACTCGGGCAGGCAGCGACGGTGTTCCGGCGACGCCCCCACTCCAGGCGCCCGCCGCAAGGATAAAAAATTCGGCCTGAAAAACAGCGTCCAGCGTGTTCACTACCACGCCCTTCCCGTCAACACGGTAAGACAGGACCTCCGCGCCTTCCATTACGTCTGTCCGGATCCTGGCCGCAGCGGCAAGCGCCTGAGACAGGAGGGGCGCGGCAACGTTGCCATCGTCAGGCAGATGCAGAGCGCCGTAAGTCGGCCCGAGAAGGGGCTCAAGCCGGGCCGTTTCGGCGGGCGTCAGCCACTGCGCGCGGGCGCCTGACTCCGTCTGCCACGCGCCGCGCAAGCGCAGACGTTCCGCCTCCTCCTCGCCAAGCGCAAGGCGGAGCGTGCCATTGTCCGCCAGTTGAATATCGATCCCCGTTTCCTCAAACAGTTCATCCGCAAACGCGCGATACATGGATCGACTCTCCAGGCCCAAGCGGTACAAGGGACCCGGTTTGTCCATCTCCAGTTGCGCGCCCAGCATGCCGGCTGCGGCGCTGGAAGCGCCCATTCCGATCTTCCCTCTCTCCAGGAGAAGAACACGACGCCCCGCCTGGCCAAGCCGCCACGCGATGCAGGCGCCGATGACACCCCCTCCCGCAACGATGACGTCATATGTTGTGGTTTTCACCTCTGCCGCCTCCTCTAGCGATTGTGGGAAAAGGAACCCGGGGCACAGCACGCGATCGGGCGATCCGATCGCGCAGCGACTGCGCAGCCCTGCGCGGATGCTCGCTCTCCAGGATGGCGCCGATGACAGCTATGCCGCTGCACCCCGTTTGCAGTACCTCTTCCACATTCTCTTCAATGATGCCACCGATCGCGATCACTGGAATCGACAGCCCCTGGACGATCTCTGCCAAGGTCTGTGTTCCCCGAGGCGGAACACCCGCATGGGAACTGGTGGCAAATACATGTCCGAACGTCACATAATCCGCGCCGCGCGTCTCCGCCTCAATGGCCTCATCCAGCGAGTGTACTGAACAACCGATCAATCCGCTCCATCCTGTCTCCTGCCGCAGGAATCGAACCGCCTCCAGCGGCAGCGACTTCGCGGCCAGATGAACGCCCGCTGCCCCGGCGGCAATGGCCACATCGACACGATCATTGATGAACAGCCTGGTATCCACACCCGCCTCGCGACATTGCAACGACAG
The DNA here is from genome assembly GCA_021805735.1 of Bacillota bacterium. Classification (GTDB taxonomy): domain Bacteria; phylum Bacillota; class Bacilli; order Alicyclobacillales; family SLC66; genus JAKADD01. Next base: position 3,570 of record JAJZEE010000015.1, on the reverse strand, counting down.
TCTTTTGAGAAATGCGTATGTTTCAGCCGCTGGCGCTCTCTTCTGACGAATTTGCACGACATCCGCCCCTCCGAGCGCACCTTGCAGCAACGCTTCCTCAAGCGGGAGACGGTGACGCTGCTGATCACTGATGATATGGAGAGCCGCCCTCATGATTCCACCCTTTCTCAAAAAGCAAAAACCGCACCCAAAAAACGGATACGGCGGGCTTCCAATTTGAACCCTGCAAACGCGATCAGTTAATATACTATCATAATTTGCATCGCAAGCACATAAGCGCTTTCCCCCGCGCAACCAAGTTGAGTCATAGCTGCGGTGTTTCCGTACTGGCCTACGCCACAACCGCCCGCAATTCGTTCAGCACCTCCTGCATCCGCAACTCCATGCACGCCATGGAATCATCCGCCGCTCCGTAGTAGATGCGCAGCCTGTCGTTCACGACAACTGCCCCGCAGGAAAACACAACATTGGAAAAGAATCCCGAGGTCTCATATTGTTCTTCCGGAATCAGAATCGGACGATCCGTACGAGCCAGCACTGCAGAGGGATCGTGAAGATCCAGAAGAACCGCTCCCAGGCAATACCGATCTCTCTCATCCACGGCATGGTAGATCTCCAGCCAACCGTCGGGCGTACGAATCGGTACTGCACCGGCCCCAATCCGCTTGCAGTCCCAGAAGTTCCTGCGCAAGCCAAGCAGAAATCGATGGTTCCCCCAATGAATGAGATCCCTGGATTCCGCAATCCACATCTCAGGCGCGCCGATCCCGCTTGGCACCGGTCGGTGGATGGCATAGTACCGCCCGTTAATCATTTCCGGGAACAGGACGACGTCTTTATTTTCGGGGGGAAATATGATTCCGTGCCGGACGGCATTTGTAAAATCCTGCGTGGATGCCAGACCGACACTGGCTCCCAGTCTCGAAACAGCCGTGTACGCAATGTAGTATTGGTCACCTACCTTTGAACACCGCGGATCCTCAATCCCGTAAGCGTCCAACTCGTTGTGCGGAAACAAAAACGCCCTATCCTCAACGGTGAAATGGTGTCCATCCTGGCTTCGCGCCAACCGGAGGTAGGATATGGACGTCAGGAATGACGAAGTGGACGATTCGCGTGCCCTAATCACACGCGGGTCCGAAAAATCGTAGCGAACATCGTCTGCGTTCAGCCGCACGAACACAACATCGCGGACCGCCGGATCATACACCGGCGCCACAATCTGGCCTCGCTCTGACACAATGGCGCTCTCCGCGACACGGAGAATCAGGATGATTTCCTCTTCAAACACCGCCGTAGCCGCATTAAACACTCCCACCACTTCACAACCTGGTATAATCGGCGTTACGTCCTCGGGAGTAATCAATGGATTAGCATGGTAACGATCGATTTGAACCACGATGTTCTTCCTTTCAGTCCCTCGAATGGGATGGTCTTATAGCGACACATGATTCTCGGCTTGTTCTTTGATGTGGAAATCAAGGGGCGCGTCACCCGCGTACAGGATGCCGTCCTTTTCGTAGATGCGTTCCCCGCTCGGCGTCAGCGCCACCACTGCGGTTCCCCGCGCGGGCACAGCCAGCGACGCCTGATGCTGCGCCTCTCTTAGCACGAAGCGATGCGCTGCAACATCGTACACATCGAATTTCCCCTCGGCGAGGTTGAGCGCCGCCTCGCGTTCTTCGTCGTGAGGGTTATAGTAGAGAAATGTGGGGCAACAGGAGGTCGCCAGAAAATCGGTCTTGTTCAAATCGATCCGCAGCACGTACTCGTCTTCCGTAGGACGGATGATTTCCCCCAGCCACAAGCTCAAGGCGCCGCCGTACACAGATTTATGCCCGTGAAAATCGCCGCAAGCGTAGAGAGCCCGTCCCTGCTCATTCCGACGAATCGATTCATACGGCACAGCCACGCTCAGGTCCGGTCGCGATTGATCCTCAGCCGGCAAGCAATCGGAAAAATACCAGCGCAGGTTTGCGGCCAGATGCAACGCATAGCGGCCAATGACCGGAGCATACCGAGGATGATATTTCACCAACGGCGCGAGAAAAGGCAGGGCGACCATGGACTCCAGACTGTACGCTCTGCCGGCTGCCTCTTCCCGCGTATAGCCACGCCAGCCGTATAGCAGCCCGTTCACTTCCCGCTCGCCCCAGTTGCCCGTATGCAGGCATCCTTCCTGCGGATCCAAAGCAAAACGGACAATGCGGTCGAGGTCAATCTCACGACTTTCGAGGCTCCATTTGGAGGCCGCCAGCACCGCCATCGCGCCACTGGGGATTTCATACCAGGGGTTGCTCGAAAACATTTGGTAGGAAGTGAGCGCGCGCAATGCCTCACTGCGGTATGTCTCCTCCCCGAACACTTCAAACGCGCCCGCCATCAGGAAGGCGTATCCGCCGATCGCGTCGGGCTGTCGATAAGCGTCGTTGCGAGTAAACGGTCGATTGGCCACAAAGTCATATCCCTGATCATTAAAGTCGTAGTTCACGGCTTGCCCCAACTCGATCAGCCGCTCCATAGCGCGGCGGAGACGGGCGACCCACACCGGATCGTGCAGGAGACAGCGCTTCACGATCTCGCATGCCAGCGCATTGACATACATCAGATACCAGTATTCGCACAGAGTGTCTCCCGGACCGTTCAAGAACAAACCGAACGCCTCGCTATAATAGTCCTCAAGGGACGCAAGCAACGCGCTTACATCCTCCCCGCGCATGTGCATGCCTACGACAATGGCCCCGTACGTGATCAGCTCACTCCCGAATCCCTCCAAAAATGCGGTGAAATGCTGTCGACCACTGTCATTTGTCCTTATGACCCCATTGTTCGGATCCATCACAAACTGAATGAATGCATTCGCCCTTTGCCTCAGGTCGAGCGGTTTCTCCTGTGGGCGAACCGGAAACAGGTTCTCTTCGATCACGTGCGCATCTCCTCTGGCTGCCGGCTTGTCCCGGAAAATCGATTGTTCCTGCCCGCCAAAACCGTATGCTGCGCCGCTTCTCAAACACGGCTGCGCCGAACTCGCCTCGGCACAGCATACGGTTCTGGCCAAGCAAGTTTTCATTACTCAGATGGTGCCGCGTAAGTGAGATTTTGCTTCGCAAGACTCAGACATGGAAGTCTATCCCTTTGTTCCTGACATCAGAATTCCTTGAATAAAGTAGCGCTGCCCGACAAAGAAAATGATGACCATCGGCAGCATGATGACTGCCGAAGCCGCCATGATGTAGTTCCAATTGGAGTGGAAGATGCCCTCAAATTCCGTCAGCCCGATCTGCAGCGTATATAACTTCTGGCTGTTCAAATAAATCAGGGGTCCCAAGAAATCATTCCATGCGCCCTGAAACGAAAAGATGGCCACGGCGGTGAGCGCGCTTTTAGACAAGGGGAGATAGATGCGCGAAAAAATTGTCCACTCCCCGCCCCCGTCGATGTACGCCGCGTCCTTTAACTCGGGTGGAATGTTCATAAAAAACTGTCTGATCAGAAAGACGTAAAAAGCGGAGCCAAAGAAAGCCGGAACGATCAGTGGGGCAAACGTATTAATCCATCCCAGAGATCGGA
>JAJZEE010000014.1 GCA_021805735.1 Bacillota bacterium | reverse complement strand
ACGGCCAGCGACTGCGATACCCTGGATAAGGCACTATTGGCTGCTAAACGTGTCGCCCATCGGATAGAAAGAGTAAAGGAAGCTAGGTAGGGAGAACTTCGTTGAACTTGCGAACGGAATGGTGGTTTAGATGAATGGCGGGATGGTGTGATTAAAACCATTTGCAGGGATTACCATGTGTCAGTGGCAAATCAGCATGTAAACCTCGATGTGTAATGGCAACTTCCTACTCATCATTTACCGCTCTGCATATTGTGTTTATAACCTCATCAATATTCGCTTTAATGTCGTGCTGCCAGAAACGGAGAATCTTCCATCCCACTGACTTGTAATACTCGTTGACCGCACTATCGCGTTGCCGATTTCGCTTAATCTTTCGTGACCAAAATTCTATGTTCGATTTTGGCAGGTGAGAGTGTGACTCGCAACCGTGCCAAAAGCACGAGTCGATGAAAACTACAACCTTCTTACCTTTCAGCGCGAAGTCTGGTTTTCCGAAGAGCGAGTTCACATTTCTTCGCATATGTATTCCTCGTTTGCGTAGGTTTGCGGCAATTTTCTCTTCCAGCCCTGTCTTTTTCGATTTAACGGCACGCATGATCTTAGAGCGAGTTTCAGCAGATACGTGATCGGTCACAATGGACACCTGCCTTCTAATGTATTTTATTGCCATATGTGTGCGTTGTCATAACCCAAGTCAATATCGGCCTTGTGTACATAGCGGAACATATCGCTTATATTAGATTGTGATGTACGTTCTTATGTCGTCAATGGTAATTGGTTTAATCGTGACACTTGGGGGACTTGCAATGCATAGACCAGTTGCACTCGATCTATTTAGCGGTGCGGGCGGAATGTCGCTTGGATTTGAACAGGCAGGGTTTGACGTAATTGGCGCGGTAGAAATAGATCCCGTACATGCAGCGGTGCATAGTTTCAATTTTCCACGTTCGGAAGTAATTTGTTCGGATATTTCAACTGTAACTTCTAGCGCTTTAATGGAACGTCTTGGGGTTGATCGTGGACAACTCGATGTAGTGTTCGGTGGGCCACCCTGCCAAGGTTTTTCGCTCATTGGGAAGAGACTTATTGACGATCCGAGGAACGCTCTGTTAGGTCATTTCGCAAGAATAATCAGGGATTTACAGCCAAAGTACTTCGTGATGGAAAATGTGGCAGGTTTGACGGTTGGAAGTGCTCATAATTTACTAAAAACGCTAATTGATGAGTGCTGCGAGGCGGGATACTCCGTAGTGGAATATAAGGTGTTAAATGCGGCCTCATTCGGGGTTCCACAGAATCGCAGAAGGTTATTTTTGCTCGGATATAGACTGGACATGCCCGCTCCAGTATACCATGTTCCAGTTTCGTTAATAAGAGGTAAAACGGGTGTTGAAGAAAGAAATAGTACCAACAGCACAGGGTTGCCTTACTGTCCTTCCGTTTTTGAAGCCATCGGCGACTTGCCTGACATTGACTCTTACGAAGAGCTACTAGACGGCGATTCTATGCACTATCTATTACATCCAAAGTCTCAATATGCACGTCGTTTACACGGAATCGAGGACGATCCAAGCGACTACAGTTATCCGCGCGTGTGGAACCGACAAATCATTACAAATTCGCTTCGAACAGTCCATACTGAACTCTCTATGAAGCGATTTGCGGATACACCAGGTGGTGCGATTGAACCGACTAGTCGATTCTTTCGCTTACATGTCGATGGGATTTCAAATACTCTAAGGGCAGGCACGGACAGTAAGCGCGGGGCGTTTACGAGTCCACGACCAATTCACCCAATTTATCCTCGTTGTATTAGTGTACGTGAGGCGGCCAGGATACACTCGTTCCCAGACTGGTTTAGATTCCACGTAACGAAATGGCATGGTTTTCGCGAGGTTGGAAATTCAGTGCCTCCTTTGCTAGCTCGGTCTGTTGCTGGTCAGATCATTAAATCGCTCGGAATTGTGCCAAAGCGACCGAATGAAGCCGTGGAGTTAGGCGATGCAAAACTTGTTTCTTTCGATATGACGCAGGCTGCGGATTATTTCAGCGTTCCGCGAGACGTTATAGGAACAAGGAACAGAAATCGGGTGGAGGTCATGATTGTTGGCTAAGGAGAAGAATGGGAGCCAGAAAGCAGATACAAAGTATGGTCAATTAATCTCCGAAGTGTTCTCCGCTAAGTTTCGACCTGGGATGCAATCCGTAGAATTTACTCGCGAAGAGATTATTACTGCGGCTCAAAAGCTCGACATTGGACTTCCAAAGAACGTCGGGGATGTAGTTTACAGTTTTCGATATAGAAAAGAGATGCCCGAAATTGTCAAGGAAAGTACGCCAGAGGGACAAGACTGGATAATCGTAGGTAAAGGAAATGGGCAGTATTCATTCGTTTTATCTGAGACCCCATTTGTCATGCCCAACCCAGCGCTTGAGGTCATAAAAATTCCAGATAACACACCAGAGATCATCGAACGATATAGACTGTCAGATGAACAGGGTCTATTGAGCAAAGTTCGCTACAACAGGCTCATTGATACGTTTCTGGGCATTACCGCATATTCTTTGCAGAATCATTTGAGGACGAATGTTCAGGGAATAGGGCAAATCGAGATAGACGAGGTTTACGTTGGGGTCAACAAACGTGGACAGCATTTCATAGTTCCTGTACAGGCGAAGGGAGGTGACGACAAAATTGGAGTTGTACAACTTTCGCAGGATATGAACTATTGCGCTACAAAGTTCCCAACATTGATCTGCTTGCCTGTAGCTGTTCAGTTTATGAGCAATGATGTTATCGCGATGTTTCACATGACTTGCGAAGGAGTGAATGCGCGAATAAAGGATGAAAGGCACTATAAACTGGTTCAGTCGTCAGAAATACAAGATGAATATCTTGCCCAATTAAATGTTCCGTAAAGTCCAAGTTAATTTTAATAAGTGAGGCGCAGGAATCAATGTATAACGGTCGAAGGTACGAAGAGGCAGGAGATAATGGCTTTATCTATCCCCTCATGGATGCCATCATAACGTTTTTTTGCTGGCTTAACTTTCCTGAGTGGTTCAAGTTTTTATCCACTCGAATTGTCGAACGCATGTATAGGGACAGTGTAAGTCAAGATGAATTAAATAGACTAAAACGTAGAGTTTCAAATCGTGTAGTCGACCTGCTTATTGTTCTGAAAGTTCTATATATCTGTTTGATTATATTGAAGAATGGTCATGGCGCAATATTCACCGCCTCCATTGTTTATCTTGCACTTTCGAATTCCTTTACCTATTTTTATTATCATGTATGGGAGAAAAACGCAGTTCTTGGCAGGTTTCAAACGCTTCATAGGGTTAGAAGAAGGTTCTTGAATTTTTTAATATCCATTGTGTATCTGGAACTGTGCTACACTTATCTCTACGGAATTGCATTTACTAGCCAGTTTCTTTGGTTACATGAGAAACCCAACTGGGTATCAGCCTTTCTCTACAGCATGTCGAACACAATCCCAGCGGCATATTCAAACGTTTCCCCTATAACACAAAATGGGCGTATACTTACGATGTCAGAAACTGTGTTTGTCTTCTTTTTCGTTGTTGTTGTGCTTGCTCGCTCGTTGCCAATGGCAGAAACCAAAGATCAATAGGAGGAATAGAAATGGCGTATAGGAATAAAGTCTATACAATATTTGACGCTGACACTGACATGAAATGGTATGCTTTATTGAAAGCATGGGATGAGAATGAAAAATTCGAATTTGAGTTTAACAACGCACATGATTTAAACAATATTCGAGTGTACACGGAGGACAATATAAAGAGGAATCTTCGAAACCGAATGAACAATACTAAAGTAGCCTTGTTACTTGTGGGGGAGAAGACAAAAAATTTGAATAAGTTTGTTCGCTGGGAAATGGAAATTGCACTAGACAAGAGTATTCCGATAATCGCTATAAATCTGAATAAAACGAATGGGGTGGACGAAGAATTATGTCCTCCGATAGTCAGGGATGCAACTGTCGTTCATGTACCTTTTAAACAGGATGCAATTGTTCATGCTCTTAAGAACTGGCCTGATTACTATCATGAAACAGCGAAGAAGAAGACGGGGAGTAGGTATTACTACAAACAATTTAACCAATAGCAAATAAGGGGGAATAGAAATGGCATATAGAAACGGCACTTATATTGCATTTCATGCAGACCACCCTGAAAATCAAACTGAGACAGACATTAAGTACTACCGTCTCCTATCGGCTTGGAATGTTCGTGATGAAGGTGACTTCAAGTTTGTCGATAGTCATGAGAAGAATTCTATTAGACAAGGTAGTCAACGCGAAGTAATTGAGAGGAAGTTGATTGAAAGGATCAACAATTCAAAGAATATGATTCTGATAATAGGGGAAACGACTAAGAACGACCCTGACTGGATACCGTATGAAATCAGTTATGCAGTCGATACGTGCAAAATCCCCGTTATTGCCGCCTACACGATGCATGCAGGTCGAGTATTAAATCCAAGTGCGTTAGCAACATGGTGGCCCCCAGCACTAAAGAGTCGAATCGAGGCACAGACAGCGTCTATAATCCACGTTCCGTTCAAAAAGGAACCATTAGCCGATGCAGTTCAACAGTTTAACCATAACAATCTGCCTCCAGGAAGTCTCATGTATTACTCTGAGGATACCTATCGCTTATGGGGAATTTAGTAATCGATGTAAAATACTGATTTTAAAGCTGGAGTTGGATGAATAGAAACTTGGGAATCAGTCTACAAAAATTAGTTCGGGATGATTGCGTAAGAAAGGGAGATGACAATGTCGCTAGATACATTTATCGCGGCTCCTCTTTGCCTGCAGATAATTCAGGTTCAGGTATTGCGTAGAAATTTAAAGCCGTTTAACAAATGATGATCAATTATTCCATTCTATTATAATTATTTTGTGGCTTTGGCCAACAAATCTTCAGCCTCGCGAATCATCTGGCTTGGTGTCAGGTTCAACTGCTGCGCCAATTTGAAAATTGTTGTTATGGTTGGCTGGTGTTTGCCTCTTTCAATGTGTGAAATGAATGTCCGATCCACATTAGAGCGAATAGCCAACTCCTCTTGGGATAACGATAATCGCAGCCTGTGCTGCCTTAATACAATTCCGAAGGCTTCTTCGCTAGTCACTGTAAGCACTCCCATCCAAGGGAATGCTTACAGAATTATCGTGCTAAGTCCGTTGCATATATACAACAAACGGATAATGGGTTTATAATCATATAAGAAAGCAAATCGTTGTAAAAACGAAGTTATCCTTCAAGAGCACAGCACAGGAGGCATATTGTTGTCAGAATAACCATAGTGATCATTGCATTATCTTTCTCTTGGTGCTGGGTGTGATGGCGTGTATTTACTGGATGATGATACTAGAAAACGTGGAAATTAGACATGAAATGAGAGGGCGTGTATATAATGAAGAAATTCTCCTTGGGATATTCAGCAGTGATGTTTGCAGTTGCTATGATGTTTAATACGACAGCGTTTGCAGCATCGAAACCTGCAAAAGTGATAAAGGATAAAAACATTGCAGTATACTTGAAAGCGGTAAATAATACAGCGAGAGATATCAATGAATTCTTGTTTGGACTTGAAAAAGCTTTGTCAGATTATCGGAGCGGCAATGAATCAGGCTATTTTAACGGTGATTCAGGCTATTTGGAGAATAATCAAATTTGGGACATGAGAATATCTGAAGACATTCCTACCATAAGTGGTATTTCGATAAAATGGAATCAACTCATGGCCAATAATCAAAAACAAATAATAAGTCATTTAAATAAAATTTCCATATACGCTCAATCGGTCGATGGCGAATTCGTAAAGAGTGTAGGCGGTTCATATAAGAAGGATGTTAATCAAGTTTTATACAGAATAAGACTATTTAAAACTCCTTATTCCATAGCTTGCGATGAAATGATCGCCTATGGTATGAAACCGAATGTAATGAAAATTCCAAATAATATTCAGGATCAAATTAACAAAATTCCAAATAATTATAACCCGAATTCGTGGAGTTCAGGTAGTGTTCCGATTGATTCAAGTGGTTTTACATATGCAAACTTTCAGTTAATCGATTCCAGTTACACAGTTGACCAAGTAAACCAGCTTTTTGGCATTGATGGAACATTGCAATCTGAAGCAGGTCAAGGCACGAATTATGATCTTACGACTTATTTGTGGCAACAAAACAATGTAATAGTAACGATCATGTTTCAAAATGGGCAAGAAACTGCAAAAGATGAAATTGGATTGAGTTAAGTGCCATCGTTGTTTGTGACAGTATGTTAAGCGATGCGCGGTAACCACGCTCTAAGAAGATGTCGTTTGCAGCACTGGAGGAACGCAAAGGAGATGAATCTACATAACAAAAAGAGCGACCGTTGATATATTTTGAAACCATTAAAAGGATTGGTTGTCCTATGTGCAAGTCAGAGAATTGGAGATGGAATGAAAGTCCTGTGGAAACTGGAACAGACACCGTGTACGTTGCACCTGAAGCAAAGGAGTAAGGATTGACGTAAAACCTAAAAACAAAAAGGGGAGCTTGTAATGAAAACGACAATGAAAAACAAAATTAACAGTAAAAAAGGGTTGCAGTAAGCCTTGGACTAGCGGTGTGTTTTATTGTGTCCGGTGTGGGTCCCAATCTGAGTGGAAACGGAGCCTTGGCTTTGGCTGCAAGTAATCAAAGTTTGAACACTTTGCAAGCAGAAATTAATTTTCAGTCTGCATCCATGAGTTCAATAGAGAACATCGACAATTTTGCTAGTGATTATGCACTTGCAAGAGAAGAACTTGGATATAAACAAATCAGTACACCGCAGTTTTTGAGAAAATCAGACCCTTACAGGCCCGTAATGTTGATTGAAGAAAAAAGAATGTGGTGGTATGCGATTAACGGTTCCGGCAAAAAGATACAAAACATTGCTCTGACGCTGTATGAGAATTTGAGTTATGACACGTATTATATTTACTGGATGAACAGGTACAATACTGCACATGATTTTACATCAATGAACACACAAGACAAGGATCTTAGACAGGATATTGCTTCTAATACGCTGAAGGCTGACGACGCGTGGCAGACCCTTGGTAATTAAAGGAGTGAACTAACCAAGATAAAAAGGGCGGGAACCCTAGAGAACCTGTAAAAGAGGGACTTTGTGCAAACGAAAATCACCAATTCGATTCATCGGCATCAACATATAGTGTTCACATTCCGAAGTAGACACTATGCTGTGCATCGTAAATGACGATCTGACTAGACTTCACATGAGTTTGTTTTTTTTCACAGGCACCATGACTTAAATTTTCTTATGCTGAATATGGGGGGCGTATTGTGTTGTCACGACGAGGAATATATATTGTGACTAGTCTGGCTTTGGCTGTGGTTGTGGTTGTGGTCATTGTCTGGGGAACGTCACAAGTAACCTTAGACTCAAATGACAGCCAATGGACAAGTCTCGATGCAAGTGCAAAACTATCTTTGGTAGAGGAAGAATTCAAAAATTTACATTATACGGGGATGGTTTCTGCCAAATCTGTTGTGAAAGTTGAAAATTACGTTATGCAACAATTGGGTAATGGCCCATTGTCAATTAGAACGGACATCGAAACGAATCTGGGTAGTAACATCGCGTCTCAGGAACTATCTATGTTGGAAGTTGCAGATTATAATCAGGCATCGGCGGAAAAAGAACTATCACAGTTAAAACAATTTATGGGAAGTCAATCTGGTGGGAAAATGCTACAAAGACTTCAGGACACGTCAGATATTAAAAACCTACAAAAGAAAGTGAAGCAGTTGACTGCCCAAGTGAAACAAGACCAAGAACAAGCAGTGCAAAAGAAGAAACAGCAGGAGAATATCGCGGCATGCCCATTGAAAGTTATCAAGGCGTACGTACAACCAGATAGCATCAACACACCGGAGGCTTACGTGATCGTTGAAAATGTGAGCCATAAGACCATTGATGCATATAAGGTGGCCATTAGTTGCTACGACGCTTTTGGTTCTCCGGTGAATGATATTGTTAGTGGTAACAACATATTTAATGGTATTGAACAGAATATTAGCCTTCAACCAGGAGAAACAACAGGATACGATTATTCTTGGATGCTGGCAACCCAAGACACAACGACGAACATCAACGTAGCGATCACTGAAGTACATTTTACCGATGGTTCAACGTGGTCCTAAGATTAATGATGTAGTACCCGTTGACAGCTTCAGGGGCGATTCGATGTCGCCCCTCAGTATTAGAGTGCACAATCTACGTTTGAGTACACCATCAGTCGATGTCCCAAAGAGACGAAACACACAAAATTGAGTAATTGCAGGTATCATCAAGCGAATAATGCATATATTTTGCAAGTGCAGAAAAAAGCTGAAATATTGAGTTTTCATAGTAGCTCTATACATGAGTTTGGTAGTGGGCGGCGGTTGGGTGAGAATGGAGTTTTAAGCTGCGTGACTAATCATGGCGTTTTGTTGTCCGTAATTGATGGTTCAACGAGGGGCGGCATATGATGACCGCCCCCCGTTGATCTAAATTGTGGTTTTACATTGTTTCATCCAATAGGTTTACAGCCCGTGACAATCGTTCTTTGCTTGCGTGTGCGTAAATCTGGGTTGTGGACAAATCCTGATGCCCTAAGAGTTCCTGTAGTGTTCTAAGATCTGCCCCTCTCTCCAATAATCTTGTGGCGAAAGTATGTCTTAGCTTGTGAAGCGTTAAACCCTTTCTGGTGATGCCAGCCTGATCCAGACAATCGTGGAACAGCCTATGCAGATAGGCGGAGCCAATTGGCAGACGTTTATGCCGCATAGCTATAAAAAATGCAGAATACTCGACAACAGGTCGTACTGTTAGATAATGGGCTAAGGCTTGCTTGGCTTGTTTATTCAATGGAATGAGTCTATCTTTGCCGCCTTTTCCTTTTCTAACTTTGAGTAAATTTGCGTTGATATCTACATCATGCAATTGTAGATTAATAACCTCCTGTCTCCGCAATCCCGTATTGGCAATAAGTGTCATGATGGCTTGATCTAATGGATGGTCAAGTCTTGGTGCGCAGAGAAGACGTGCTAATTCATCGTCACGGAAGTAAATGGGAATAGGTTTGTCGCGTTTAGGACTTTTGACCTTGTGCATAGGGTTGTCCTTGATAATTTCATCTTCCTCCATCCATTTGAAAAATGAACTTACGGAATGAATCCTTCTCGCTATGCCTGTTGCCACGTGTCCTGTTCGCTTAAGCCATTTGCCGTAGTTGCGCATGATTGAAGCGGTAATTTCTCCTATCTCCGCGATGCCTTCGTCGGTAAGGAATCGACTAAGCAACTTAAAATCGTTCCTGTACGCCTTGATGGTCTCGGGTGAGTAGTTCTGTGTTTCCAAGTGAAACAGAAAATCCTCGGACAGTTCTTGAAGCGTATCACTTCTCCTTTTCATCCCAATCATCCCTTCATTTGATTTATGAAGAGAGCGATAACTCGGAGTAGAATACGGTAAGCAAACTTATGTTTTTATGGCGTAAAATCAAGGCGGCTGGCGTAGCCAAGTTCCCGTCACGCACTCGGGTAGGTCGCTTGAGCAGTATGGAAACATGCCGCCTAGATAGATGATTGCCGCCCTCATCGTGCGAGGCGCGACCGCTGTCGCCGCTTGCGGGCTATGTCCGCAAGCAGGCAGCCCGCGCCGCTTGCAGCACTGAGGGAACAGAACTCGGCTTACTGCTTGCTTCCGTATGTATGCACACGGCAATAGCCGCGCTGTGACAGGTCAGGATACTGTCGTGGCGCGGTTTTTATTTGTGTGTGAAGGTCGAGGGGCAGAACTTGGGGCGCGGAGAGCGAAAGTGGAACAAATTGCATTTTTATGCATCCGCAGCGGTATGCTCAGTCACCTTTGGGAGGATGAAAAATCCATCTATATAAGGTTTGTGTGTAGAAAATTAATGACATAGACAGGATGGAATAGGTTATAAACAAACGTGCAGTAGAATTCATATACATTACTTTACATTACGCATAACATATGCTAGTTTTGTATCAGGGAAATGTTTCTAATTGAAATGTTCTCCAGATGGGGCCGCAGGGGTAGCCGCAGCGGAGGCAGTTCCCCGACGCCAGCGCCACCAAACACCAGTACTACTAACGGATTCCCGTTCAGCAAGGTCTCTTTGTACCATCATATTCCAGTAGTCTTGGGCATTGGTTTGGGAACGCGCTGCATGACCATTGGCTTGTCGGCTGGCTGGGTCCAGAACATGGGTATCCGCATTTGCGTACGGACTTGCTGGAGCCTGAGCAGTACCATATCTCGTTCATTCATGGGAAAACACCCTTCCCCAATCGAAGACGAATGATTCCATTTCCATAACGAGAAAGTATTGGCAGTGGGATTTGTCGGGTATTGTGTACGGAAGACTAACGGGTTGAGTAGAACGATGGGCATCACGAGCGAAATGGGAAACTTGGACAGGGGGCAGAAAAATGAAGCGCCAAGTCGATCAGTCCAAGAAGAAGTCGGGCTTTGGTAGACACATCGCCAAGATTGCTGTAGCCATCATGACGACAGTTGCGCTGGGTAGCTGCTCTCCGTCAGTGAGTTCGGCCCACACGCAAGCCACCGCTTCACACGCTGTGGAGCATAACGGGGAAATCGCTTCCCTGACATTGGTACATGGGAAAGGGGGGTACGTGAATCCCAAGGTCAGCGTGTTCAAGATGTTTTATTGGAGCGCTGGCAAAAAGGTGGAGGCATGGTTGACGGAACCTGTGCGCTCAGGGCGATACCCCTTGCTGGTTTTTTTGCATGGAGGATGGGCCGTGTATAGTCGACACATGCACCATGTTACGATGGTCCAGGGCACCCAGGTGTTCCCTTCTTCTCCATGGACCGACTATTCCTCTCGGACCGTCACTATCACGCCAGCCTATCGCGGGTACGGGGAGAGTCAAGGGAGTGTGCACGGAATGCTTGGCGACACACTGGACGCTGAGAATGCGATCATTGCAGCGAAGTCGTTGCACCACGTGAAACCCAAGGACACTTACTTGTGGGGCATATCGATGGGCGGAGGCGCTGCTCTTATGCTTGCCTCGGAACAAAAGGGGATTCGTGCTGTGGTCGCAGTCAGCCCGTTTGTTGGCTGGGATATCACCTACTATTGGGCCAAAAGGTTGCACGAGTGGCCGACATTTGCAGCATTTGGCGGGCAAACCTATGGGAACGCACGCTTTGCAGTGCGCTCGCCGTATGATCACACATCTACGATGCAAGCTCCGGTGCTTCTGTTGCAGGGAGAGGAAGATAATACAGTCATCTGGCAAACGGTGGAGTCGTTGTATCAACGGATGAAGAAGGAAGGCAAGGTCGTCAACCTGGTTCTGTACAAAACGGGTCACCACGCCCTGTTCAATAAGCATTGGTTTGCTTCGACCTATGCTTGGATCCAGTGGATGAATCGATATGGGTTGCCAGGCCCGTATAGTGCTGGCTACATGAACTCTGTCGGGTTGTGACGAACAGGTAACCGTGTCCTTCATTATAAACATAAGAAACAGGCCTGAGGTAAAGAAGATCGGGCAAACGACCGTGGACAGACGCGCCTTCGAAGAGTTTTCTAATATGGGCGAGATTGGACTTCGATATTGTTTGAAGATACGACGATCGCATTCTAAGGATCGAGCTGGTGAAGGAAGGATGGTCCACATACATGGATTGGTGAGCGTAAAAGGCGAGGCGGGAAGTTTGGACAGGGGGACGGGTGATTGAAGGGAGAAGTCGATCAGTCAAGGAACAAGTCGCGCTTTGTCAGACGGATGGCCAAGATTGCTACAGCAATTATGACCACAGTTACGCTGGTTGGCTGTTTTCCGTCGATGAGTGTGGTCCGCGCGCAGGCCACTGCTTCGCGCGTTGTGGGGCGCATGGGGAAATTGCATCTCTGACCTTGATGCACGAGAGCGGCGAGTTCGCGAATCCCAAGATCCGCGTGTTCAAGATGTTTTATTGGAGCGCTGGCAAGAAGGTTGAGGCATGGTTGACTGAGCCCATGCGCCCTGGACACTACCCTTTGCTGGTAGTATTGCATGGGGGCTGGCCATGGGATATGAGACACCTGCATCGTGTTACTACGGTAATAGGCGTGAACGTGTTTCCCTCTTTCTCCTATTACGAAGACTTCTCCTCTAAGATTGTCACAATCACACCAGCCTATCGGGGGTACGGGAAGAGCCAAGGAAGCGTGCAAGGGATGTTCGGAGACACCCTGGATGCTGACAATGCGATGAAGGCTGCTTTTTCGTTGCATCATGTGAAACCGAACGATACCTATGTGTGGGGCGTTTCGATGGGCGGGGGCATCGCTCTTATGCTCGCATCGGAACAAAAGGGGATTCGTGCCGTAGTCGCTGACAGCCCGTTTGTTGGCTGGGATATCACCGCCTATTGGGCCAGGAGGTTGAAGGAGACGTCAACATTCAATTCTGGCGAGGTTCTCTACGCCACGTATGCTTACGGAAGTGCGCACTTTGCAGTGCGCTCACCGTATGACCATACATCTACGATCCACGCCCCGGTTCTGTTGTTGCAGGGGGAGAAAGATCATCACGTCATCTGGGAGACGGTGGAGTCGTTGTATCAACGGATGAAGAAGGAAGGGAAGGGTGTAAGCTTGGTGTTGTATAAAACTGGACATCACGGCCTGGAGAACAAGCATTGGTATGCTTCGACCTATGCTTGGATCCAATGGATGAATCGATATGGGTTGCCAGGTCCGTATAGTGCTGGCTTCATGAACTCTGTCGGGTTGTGAAGCATGGGTGGCTCCGTGCATTGTGGTGGCAGGAGGTCAGGTGATCGGTACGCTTGGTCAGAACGGCGAGGACGTGATGGGGCCTCATACATTGGCTTGTCATTATCCTGACAGTTCCATAGTCAACGGGTCGCTGTTGGCGGTGGAGAAGCAATCATTTTGCGGTTCTGAAAGCCAGGGGCGCCATTCTCAATGTGTGCGATGTCCGGCCATGTGCTCAGCATGAAGGAAGTCAATGAGTACGTGGCGCTGGTCATCGAACAATCGATCAACAGCATTGTTCAAATGACCGAATTGGAGCGGGTCAACGAACATATGCCCAAGATCCTTGAAGTGGTGAAGGGCAGCCTGAACGAATTTCTGCAAGTATATGGAATGAGTCTCAATGATGTCAAGGCCCTGGTGTATCCAAAAGACGCCAGGATGAAAGAGCTCATTTCTTTGCGGGCCTTTGGCCTGTCGGAGATTGACGCCGTTCGCTACTACACTGCCATGATCATGGCTCAGAATGGAACTGTATCCGCCCCCAATATGGCGGTCGGCAAGCCATACTTTGTAGGCAACCCGCAGGTGGACGCTCTGGTTAACCAGAATCAGCCTGGCGGCGCCAAGAAGCCCGAGTGAGGAAAATAGGGGGTGTAATGTGATGGTGATTATGCTCCCGCGTGAGGCAACTGGGAGTTCCCGCTGACTTCAATACCTACGGCAGCGACAGGTTGCGTGTCATATTGCAGGGGTGCGAACAATTGGATCGGGAGATACTGGAACTGTTGCGCAACCCCAGCGACAATCTTGACGCGGTAAGCGGCAAACTTGATGAGCGAGACGCAGTGATTCACCAGTACGAATAAACAAAGCAGAGTCGATCATGCAGTGTGGCGCATGCGCTTCGGCGTGCAGTTCGCCAGTGTTGCTGTGACCGTCCTGACGACGGTTGCGCCGAGCGGATGCTCCCGTCATTGATCCAGCCCATGTGCATGCCGCCGCATCGCGCACTGTGGGCAACTTTACTGCAACCCTAGTGAATCCGACTGTGAAGCCAGTGCAGAGCGGTTTGCAGCGCCGCGTCATATTGGATGGCATATTGCCCATGATTGGCCGCTTGCAGTTCATTCAGGAATTCCCCGTAGGACGTGGTCACGGGTACTTCCGGTTGGATGCCGACCCCTTCAATGGGCAACCCGGTGGCTCGAATCCTGTCCTGCCAGGATGAGACTTCGACGCGCACACCCTTCATGACGGCAAAGGAGACCGGGCTGCCATCAGCGCCCATTGTCCTCGATCCAAATGTCTTGACGTTCTTTGCAACTTGCATAAACGCGATGAAATTCTCTGCCGCAGAAGCATTCCAGCCATTGATCAAGACGGCTGTCGGGATGGCGATGTGTGGCTGTAGAGGGCGCATTTGAAATGTATACCACGGTGTAAATGAAGATGATCTTGAGGGATTGGAAAGCTTGACATGCGGGAAAGCATCGCCAGGAATCACATCTGTTTTTAAGAGACGGCTTCCCACGTTCTTCAACCCACGAAACTCCAGTGGTTCCTGAACCGAGGTGTAGAAATGCTGGGCAAACCAGGCGCCATGCCACATACCGCCACCTTCATTATTGCGAATATCTACAATCAGCCCTTTTGCAGATCGTATTTGCTCCACTGCCTTGGCAAATTGCGTATACAGTTGCGGATCTTGTTGAGTACTCATCGTGGGAACCACCATCCAGACGATCCCTGATTTCAGATGGCGGATCTGAATGGATTCGTTTGTGTTCCTATTTGCATAATATTTAATTTGTGGAATCAATGGAAGCAAATTGTTGAATAGATTGGGCCTCTTTTAAAAGAAATCGGTCCAAGATTTTTTGAGGTTTTCCTCGCCATAAACAGGCACAGTGATATTTTGCACACGTAGGGAAAGTGGATTGTACAGGGTCAGCAGTTCCGGCGATGATGACCGCGTCGTGAGCAGGTCCAGTGTCTGACCACTCAGAGGGCTAAAATGGGATAATGGACCAGTGGGATGATTCAGGATGTCGCTGGTGGGGTGTCCATCAATGCCCTCAATGATCATTCCGGGTTTAATGCGAGGATTTTGCGGCGCATCTGCTATAACCACCTGATTGTCCACATAGTGAGTCAATATGAGCGGCCCGTATAATGGCGGCAGTGGGGCGCCATAGATCCCGCAATGCGCATCATGCAGAGTGAATATCATGTCGCTGATCACCAGGAAGAATGCAGGCCAGGTTTTTGCAGCCAGCGCTTGGGGCTCATAAACGTCTTTTTCGTTCTCCCAGTTGACCGACTTGATTTGAAAACTGGGATAATGGGAATTGAATATGCCCCATATTTTTTGAAACACAGCGCGTTTTTCCGCATGTGAAGGGATGCCGACAGGCGCCAAGTTTGCCAGGTTCGGATGGGATTGGCCGCTATTCCGATGAAACAGTGCTAAAGTACCGGTGAACGCCGCGAGTAGGAGAAGGCCCATAGCCATCGCCCACTTCCATACTCTTCCCCTGCCCATGCTCCACGTCCATTCCTCTGGCATTGGGCCTGTGAGATACGTTTCTCTCTCTTAAACTTTACACTCTCTATGATTCAGACTCATCGCAGTGTATCATATTTTAGGAGATTATAGTGGGCCAATTGTGCCTCGACCCCAACGATCAATCGTGTTGACCTGATATACTGGTGGACAGGATGAATGCGAGGAGGTGCGCCCCATGCATGCGCGCAGAGATAACGTGATCGATGAGTACCACGGCTGGCGGGTCGCAGACCCGCATCGCTGGCTGGAAGACGCAAAGTCGGACGAGACGCGGCAGTGGATCGCCGCGCAAAACGACGCTACGCAGTCGGTTGTCGGCGGTCCGTTGCGGGATTCGCTGCAGGAGCGATTGACGGAAATCTGGAATTATACGAAGTACGGCGTTCCGGAAGAGGCCGGCGGTCGGTATTTTTACACTCGTCAGGGGGGCTTGCAGAATCAGCCGGTGCTGTGCGTGCAGCAAGGGCTTGGCGCGGAACCGGAAGTGATCGTGGATCCCAATTTGCTGCGCGAGGACGGAACGGCGGCCCTGACAGGGTTCGAGTGCAGCCGCGACGGCCGCCATGTCGCCTGCGTGGTGTCCCAGAGCGGAAGCGACTGGCAGACGATCCACGTCTATGACGCAGACGCGCGTAGAGAGCTGCCGGAGAGGCTGGACTGGTGCAAATTCACAGGCATCGCGTGGCATCCGGACGGCGGCGGGTTCTACTACACCCGTTTTCCCGAGGTGGACACGGACGCGCTCTACGGGGCAGCCAACCGTCATCAAAAGGTTTTCTTTCATTCCCTCGAAACAGCGCAGGCAGAAGACGTGCTCGTCTACGAACGCCCCGACGTGCCGGATCTCATGTTCGATCCCCATGTATCGGACGACGGCCGATACATCTATCTGCTCATCACGGAGGGCACGGATCCCCGCACTCGCGTGTATGTGCGGGAGATTGACAGCGCGGAGCCCTTCGCGCGCGTGCTTGACGCGTACGATGCCATGTACATACCGATCGGCAACGACGGTCCGCTGTTTTACGTGCATACGGACCTCGATGGACCGAGGGGGCGGATCGTCGCCATCGACATTGAAAAGCCGGAACCGCTTCACTGGCGCGAGCTGATCCCGGAGCGGACCGATGTCATAGACTCCGCGCGCATCGTGGGCGGCCAGTTTGTCATTGTCTATCAGCAGGACGCGCATCATCTGGTGCAGTTTTTCCATCTGGACGGACGCCCCGCAGGCGAAATTCGGCTTCCGGCGGTGGGTTCTGTGCTTGGTCACTCGGGAAAAACGGGAAACAGCGAACTGCTCTTTGGCTTCACGTCGTTTCTCTATCCATCCCAGCCGTTTCGGTACGATCTGACGACCGGAACATTGAGCGCTTTCGAGAAGGTGGACGCTCCGTTTGATTTGTCGAAATACGAGACGCGTCAAGTATTTTTCCATTCCAAGGACGGCACGCGCGTGCCGCTGTTCCTGACGCACAAAAGGGGCATTGCACTTGACGGCTCACATCCGACTCTCCTCTACGGGTATGGGGGGTTCAACATCAGCCTCACGCCGGAGTTTTCCGTCTCGCGACTGGCTTGGCTGGAACGCGGGGGCGTGTATGCCGTGGCCAATCTCCGCGGCGGCAGTGAATACGGAGAAGAGTGGCACAAGGATGGGATGCTGCACCGCAAGCAGAACGTCTTTGACGATTTTATCGCGGCGGCGGAGTGGCTGATCGACCAGGGGTACACGCGATCTACCCGCCTGGGGATCATGGGCGGCAGCAATGGCGGCCTGTTGGTTGCCGCATGCATGCTGCAGAGACCGGACTTGTATGGGGCGGTCGTCTGTCAGGTGCCCGTCACGGACATGCTGCGCTATCACAAATTTACGGCGGGGCGCTTCTGGACGTCGGAGTACGGAAACGCCGAGACCAGCGTGGATGCGTTTCGGACGGTCTACGCCTATTCGCCGCTGCATAATGTGCGTTTGGGCGCGGTGTATCCGCCGATCCTCATCACCACTGGCGATACGGACGACCGCGTCGTGCCGATGCACGCCATGAAATTCACGGCGACGCTGCAGGCCGCGGCTGTGGAGGGAGCGAATCCGATCCTGCTGCGGGTGGAGACAAGCGCGGGCCACGGCGCCGGAAAGCCCGCATCCAAGGTGATCGCGGAGGCGGCCGATCTGTACGCCTTTTTGCTGACGGTGCTGGATCCCGCAGAATCCGAGTGACCGACCGCGCACGCATTGAGCAACACATTCTGCATGTAGTGTGCTCAGTAGCTGCGCAGCCGCCTGATCGGCGACGCCAGCATCCATACTGCTGAGCCACACAGCCCGCAGACGGCGATGACGAGGGTCGGGCGAATGCCGAACCACTCTCCCGACAGCCCTCCCAGCAGACCGCCGATGAGCGCCAGCGTGGCGGTTGTGAGTTGGAACCCCGCGTTGACGCGCCCCAACATGTCATCGGATACGCGCATCTGGCGCAGGGTGAGCCCATGAACTTCGTAGATCACTCCAGTGAAATCGCCGAAAAACTGCGCCCCCATCAAGCAGGCGACCGCTCTCCACAGAGGTCCGCCCGCAAGGGGAATGAGCAGGGTGGCAAGCGCGAAAGCCTGCAGCGAACCGATCAGCGTGACGCCCAGGCCAAAGCGGCGAATCAGCCTGGCGCTGACGGCGACGCCCGCCAAGGCGCCGATTCCCCCCATGGTCACAGTGACGCCAAACAGCGCTGGAGAGAGGCCGAGAGTGCGAATGGCGAACAGCGTGTAAAGGGGGCCAATCATGCTTCCGAAGAGAGCCAGCATCGCTTCGGTGGCCAACAGCGCCGCCAGATAAGGGTCGCGGATGATGACCCGCAGTCCATGCGTCATGTTCCGCAGCCAATGTGTGGTCTCCGGGGTCATCTGTCGCTGCTGGATTTCCGGTGTGCGAATCTGCCAGACGAGAAGCGCTGAAATCAGATAGGACAAGGCGTCAAATGCAATCGCAAAGGGCGCTGTAAAGACTTGAACGAGCCCGCCGGTAACACTCGGTCCCAGCACTTCCGCCACAGACGCGCTGAATCCCAGCTTGCTGTTGGCGTCTGGAAGGGCTTCGCGTGTGACGAGCGAGGGTACATAGGACTGATACGCCACTTCGAAAAATAGCGCCAGCGCGCTGGTGCAACCAGTGACTACGAGCAGCAGCCAAAGATGCAGCAACGAAAATAGCGCCGCCGCGGGTATCGTCAGCAACAAGAGGGCGCGCAGGATATCCGCGGCAATCAGAAACGGCCGCCGCCGCAGACGATCAATGAGTACGCCGGCCACGAGGCCCAGCAGCAAAACCGGCGCCGTTGCAGCGACCCGCAGCCAGGCCATCGAGAGCGGGCCTGCGCCCAGAATCATCACTGCTGTAAGCGGAATTCCCTCCCGGCTGATTCGTGATCCCACTTCGGAAATAGCCTGTCCCAGCCAGAGCTTCCGGAAATCGTTGTGCTGCCATGGCTGTTGCCCTTGTTGAAGGTGTCTTTTTTTCTGCACATTCACTCTCCACGCAGCGTCTGCTGAAATACCAACACAAATTCGAAAAACACCAAACACGCGACAGCAATGTATGCGTCTTTTCGGCTCAACCATGGCATATGATTGTAGACATTCTGAAAGACCTTCGCACGTCCGTGCAGGTCAACGAATCAGATGCTGAGCAACGAAAAGACTGTCATTGTGCGCGCGCTCCTACTGCCAGTATGATGATTGTCCAATCATCATACCACAATTGTTTGCCGTTCAGGTCTCGGTCATTGCTGTTTTGTTGTTTTTAACCTGCAATCGAGCTGTACAGATCCTACGCTTCTTCCCCCGTCTGTGATGGTTCGCCAACCGTGAAACGAATCACTTCGGCGGCAAATCTGTCCGGTTCCTCTACGTGGATAAAATGGCCGCTTTCCTCGAACACGACCAACCGAGTGTCAGGCTTGGCTGAAATAAAGGCGTGGATTTGGTCAGCGCTCAGGACATGGTCGAATTGACCCTTCAGGAGAAGTGCGGTGTGAGGAACGGAAACAATGGTGTTCAAAAGGGAGACAAAGATACGTCCCTCTTCGTACAATCTGCGCTGGTGAACGCCTGCTCTTTCCCAGTATTCCGAGGGAAACGGGGAGTTCTCGACCAGTTGCTCAAAAAAATCTTTGTCGCTCCCATGCACATAGAGGCTGTTGCGTCGGGCGCCCAGTCCATTCGTCAATTCAGTAAACGCTTGCCATACCGTGGATGTCTCTTCGTGCGCAGGTGAAAAGGCCGCTGCCAGACAATGCAGTGCCTTCGCGCTGTCTCCCAGCGCGCCGTACTCAAGGGCTGCTCCCCGCAAGAGCGATCTGGCCGCCAAACCCAGGTCAAACACGGAGTTTTCAAACATCAGTCGTTCGACGGAACCCGGATACGTATATGCATATAATAGGCCCAGGTATCCCCCAAACGAATGCCCCAATACAGACCATCGCTCAATACCCAATTGTTCCCGAAGAGACTCGCAGTCCTCAACCAAGTCCATCAGTTCGAAGCGATCTTCGGCGGATATTGGCGATGAGCGAAGAACCCCCCGTTGATCGAAGGCGACCACCCTCAGATGCCTGGACAGGCGCTCACCCTGGTGAAGCACGAAGTCGTACGAGCCAGCGCCTGGTCCGCCATGCAAATATAACAATGCCGGTTTCGCCGTATCGCCGAGGTTCTCTACGTACAAATCCTTCCCTCGAACTGAGAATGTGCTACCCATGGTATTCCTCCTGAGACGCAATTCACTTCTCGTCATTGTCGCATTGGAACGGCGGGTACGCAAGCAGTTCCTGCGGCAGACCGATCAATTGGCCCACTGGCGGAGAGGCCGCGACCGCCGTGTTGATCGCGCCGAATTTGACTGGTTCACAAGCTATTGCATTTCCATTGGTTCGGAGTAGTATGGGTGCTGGGGCATGGAGTTTCGTCTTCCACAATATCTGGCAGTGGGGGTTGCCGATGAGGAAGGCAGGATGTTTGCCAGACGTTTCGCATCATAATGTTGACGGGGAGGGTGGCCCATGTCGGTGCAACTCAGGGATTCAACTGCCATTTCGGCAGAGCTGATTGATAAGTTCAGTAGGGACCTGAAAGACCAACCTAATAATCGGACCCTGATGAACGCGGTCAAGAAAAATGGGATAAACGCCGTGGCCATGAATCAGGACGCGGTTGTGAACATGCAATACACATTTTCCGATGAGATTGAGACGGGGCCGATCACCCATCAAAAGCAGAGCGGGCGCTGCTGGCTGTTTGCGGGGCTCAATACGCTGCGCGTCAAGGTCGCAAAGCGGTGCAACCTGAAGGAGTTTGAACTGTCGCAGAGTTATCAGATGTTTTGGGACAAATTTGAGAAGGCGAATTATTTCCTGGAGAGCATCCTGGAAACGCTCGACGAACCGACGGAAGGCAGACTGATTGCATGGCTGCTGGACAGTCCTGTGCAGGACGGCGGACAGTGGGATATGTTTGTCAACCTTGTGGACAAATATGGCGTGGCGCCAAAGTCTGTGATGCCGGAGACGTTTCACAGCAGTCAATCCAACATGATGAATCGATTGCTGACCGTCAAATTGCGCGAAGACGCCGCCGGCCTGAGGGATAGACACCAGCGCGAGGGCGCTTCCGCGGACGCGCTGAGGACCGACAAGGAAGCCATGTTGGCCGATATCTATCGCATGCTGTGCCACTTTCTCGGTGAACCTCCGGCGCGCTTTGACTTTGAATATCGCGACAAGGACAACGGGTTTCATCGCGACCGCGACATGACTCCCACGGAGTTTTTCAAGCGGTATGTCGATGTCGATCTCCATGATTATGTCAGTGTCATCAACGCTCCCACTGCCGACAAGCCGTTCCTGAAGACATACACGGTGAAATATCTGGGCAATGTCAAGGGCGGCCGCGACGTCCTCTATCTTAACGTCGAAAGCGAGGCGTTGCGCGCCCTTACGATCGCGCAGTTGCGCGACGGAGAGCCGGTGTGGTTTGGTTGCGATGTCGGTCAGATGCTTGATCGCGATTCGGGAATCATGGACACCAAACTGTACGATTACGGGGCGACTCTTGGCGTTTCATTCGGGATGAGCAAGGCCGAACGGCTGGACTATGGCGAGAGTTTGATGACGCATGCCATGGTATTTACCGGCGTCAACCTGGTGGATGGCCGGCCGAATCGCTGGAAGGTGGAGAACAGTTGGGGCAAGGACCCTGGCAACGAAGGCTACTTCATCATGAGCGATCCGTGGTTCGATGAGTTCATGTATCAGATCGTTGTGCAGAAGAAATATCTTTCGGACACCATGCGCGAGGCTCTCCTGCAGCCGCCGAAAGCGCTGCAGCCCTGGGATCCCATGGGATCTCTCGCTGTCATGCGGTGAGAGGGCGAAAAGTCGAGATGGTCAGGCGGGTCGAGCGACCGACTGAAGCCTCGGACGCTATATCTGGAGTGACCGCGCCTGCTTTGCGGACTTTATCACTGCTCCCCTAGATTGCGCGGATTTCCAGACTCCGGTTATAGACCGCCCGTTTCGCGGGCGGTCTTTCGCGCTGTGTCGCAATGGGGAAGCGGCTAATGCAGAACGAGACAGGCGAAGAGACAGCCGAAGAAAAAGCAGTGCATGACTCTATGGCGTCTATGGCAACACGGCCGCCCTCGCAGATGGGAGTATAATGATAGAGAGCGCGATAGCGCGCCATCATTATTGGTTCCACAAAAGCACTCCATCGTCCGTGAGGGGAGAACGCCGCATGGAACATAGACTGCTCGCTTATCTGTACTGTTTTAATGTGACGAAAGACTACTTTGAGTGCCATGAGTATGGAGAGTCGCTCTGGCTTGACACCGGTCGGCCTCAGATCCTGAAGGGTCTGATCCAGGCGGCTGTTAGTCTCTATCATCTGCAAAACGGCAACGTCAAGGGCGGCTATTCCATGTGGCTGCGTGCCCGTCGCTATATGCAACCATACATGCCGGTCTATGAAGGCATCGATATCGAGAAGCTTGCGGCGGACATCGATGCAGTCTACCGCCTCGTGCCCTCTGAATGGCACAACCGGGTCGTGGGATCCGAGGCGGTGGAAAGCCTGCGGCTGCCGGCGGCGCAGATTCGGGTCTCACAGGATGTGCTGGACGAACTGGGGCGTTTTACCCCGCCCACTGCGGGCGCATTCATGGTTCACGACGACTCAACATCGAGCGTCATATGCGGTAAGCTGGGTGATGGACCGATAGCGTCAGAAAGGGGCGAGGCAATGATGGCGATCGACCAGATTGTCGAACAGTTGCGGAACATGGAGGAAGAGGAACTCCAACAAATCTCGCGGCTGATCGATGCGAAGAAACGGACATATCAACAGCCGCTGGCCTTTTTGCAAGAGGTCATGGGGTTTTGCGTCCTCCCCAAGGACGGTGAAACATTCATGTACAGGATGACGATCGGCGATGATCTGCTCAATCGCTACGGCATCGTGCACGGCGGCGTGTTGACCACATTTATCGATACGGCGATGGCGGAAACGGCTTTTCAGTTGGACGGTCACCTGAAAAGGGCGGTTACCCTCAATCTCACGGTGAATTTTGTGAAGGCGGCTGTTGAAGGCCGCTTGCGCTGCGGCATCACGGCACGACAGAACAGCCATAAACTGGCATTATTTGCGGCGGAAATTCACGATGACCAAGACGACGTCGTGGCCACCGCCACAGGACACTTCTACAAGACCGCCCATGCAGAGTCAGCTCCCGCCGAGGTTCCTCCCGCAGGACAGGCGTGAACCCAGGCGATGACGCTATGCGGCAGCAGCCTCCACGCCGCTGAGCCGCATCACGTGATAAACAAATACTGCGTGATATGGCCTGGGCGGACGGGAGGATGGGCGGTTGGGCGGCGGGTCAATCCTGCCTTCTGTGCGCTGCGGCGGTGTTGACGTGCACGGTGTTGGGGTGCGCAGTGCGCCGCGCATGAGGCGGGGGATGGCGGTCAAGCGGAATCAGAGTGGGCGCCAACAGTTGACTCCGGAACCACTCTCCTGCGCAGCAGCGCGGTGAGCAGCGGCAACGGGAGCGCCGCTGCCAGCAGGATAAACGCGAGCGGAAGCGCTCCGGGCAATCCCTGTTCCTCAAGCGCGATCCAGATGGCCACCGGGAGCGTATGAGGATCGTAAGCCACCACGATGACGGCGCCGAACGCGCCCAGCGCCCGCGCGAACGCCATCGCCAGACCGACCGTCAGTCCGGGCGCGGAGAGCGGCAGGGTCACGCGGCGAAACGTGACGTGGGGCGGTTGTCCGAGAGCCAACGATGCGCGTTCCAGCCTTTGGTCCACCTGACTGAAAGCGGCCTGGGCGGCAAATACATAATACGGCATGGACTCGTAGATCTCCGCAATCGTGATGGCGAGTCGGTTATTGGACGCCGATAGCTGGAAACGGTTGAGCATTTCACCCAGCGGTCCATATGGACCATAGAAATACACGAGCAGAAGTCCGATAACAAGCGGCGGCAGGAGCAGCGGAATGAACATCAGAAATTCAACCGTCCGCCACAGCAGTCCATGCCGTCGCGCCAGCAGCCAGCCAAGCGGCGTGCCCACAATCACAATGACCGTCAGGGCGACCGCAGTCGTCTGCAGGGATACGGACAGCGCGGGGAGTCCGCCGCTGGCAAGAGCTGCGCTCACGCTGCCCAGCGAGATGTGGGCCAGCAGTGCGATCACAGGAAGCAGCAGAAAGGATGCGCCGAGCAGAGCCAGCAGAGGCAATGCGATGCGAATGGCGACGTTACTTTTCATTGCCAGAAATCATGCAGGTCACGGGGAACATGCGCGCTCACATCCTTGGGCGGTCGTGTGGGTTTTGGAGGGTAAGCCGTCGATCGTCACGTCTCTACCTTACAAGAAGGGTTGTTTGAATACAAGATCGGCACGCGCCAGGTTTCACGGAGTGAAGGAGTTCACGGCGAACGGACGCGGCGCCGCGGTGGTCTAACCTAACGCTTACCTGCAACTGTGATATGATTAAAGGGCGCAGGTAGATTCTCAGGTGCGACGCCAGTCAAGCGCCCGCTGAAGGCTCGGCGACCGCTTGGCGACCGCCAGCCGAGGCTCGGCGAATGCCCGGCGAGCACCTGCCAAACGCCGACGCACCATGCTTCTCCTGCCGGCTCGTAGCGCCGTCTACGCGACAGGCGCGTCGAACTCGGTTGTGCGCGGCAGAAGTGGGGGAGTGTGCGATCGAAGACCCGAGACACCTTTTGCGTCAGTTCCTCATGGCCAAGAAATGGTCATACGCGGTGGCCAACGTATCGATCATTCTCTCCGAGATCGTCATGGTCCAGTTTCCACGCATACTGGGTGAATTTACTAATACATTGAGCCGCCGTCAACTGACTCCTGGTCGAGTTATGGATTATGCCTTGGAGTTGCTCCTGGTGGGGGTTGTTTATGTCCTGCTTTTTGGCGTCGGCCAGATGCGTAACGGCAGGCACGGACGGGAGTTCGAATACCTGTTGCGCAAACGGCTGTTCGATCACTGGGAAACGCTGTCGGCGGGCTACTTTCGCAAGCGCAGCGTCGGCGACCTGCTGAACCACGCTTTAAATGACGTGCGCGCCGTTCGCGAGGCCCTTTCGGGCGGCATGAACATCCTGACGAACTCCATATTTTTGCTTGCGGCCACTCTGTTTATGACACTGACCACGATCAATGTGAAACTCACCCTGATGAGCCTGATTCCCATTCTCTTTGTTCCCTTGCTTGTGATCTGGTGGGGGCCGCGCATTCGCGACGCTTCCCGGAAAGTGCAGGAATCATTGTCTGACATGGCCGATTTGACTGAGGAGAGTCTGTCGGCCATCAGCTTGGTTAAGGCGACAGCCAATGAGCGCGTCGAGACAGACCGCTTCACAAAACGGGTGGACCAGATTGTCCGTCGGCAACTCGGCATGATTCAGCGCAGTGCCATGTTTCAGTCCTTCATCCCTCTGCTGGGATCGCTCAGTTTCGCGATCGCGTTGCTGTATGGCGGCTATCTGACTGTTGAGCGGCAGATCAGCCTGGGTGCGTTTGTTGCGTTCACTCTGTATCTGGCGATGATTATCACGCCGCTCCAGCAGATTGGCTTTGTGATCAACAACTTTCAGCGGGCGTCCGCTTCGATGGCGAGGTTGCGCATACTGCTGTCTGTGGCCCCGGATATCAAAGACTCGGATCACGCTGTGCAACATATTGAGATTGCCGGCGACATTGATGTCCGCCTCACCTCTTTCACGTATCCAGATGGCGATGCTCCCGTTCTACGAAACATCGCGTTTAGCGTGGCGAGGGGGCAGACCGTAGGCATCGTGGGGCGTACTGGCTCCGGCAAAACAACGCTTGCCAATCTGCTTCCGCGTATCTTTGATCCGCCGGACAGCAGTGTGTTTGTGGATGGATACGATATTCGAGAGTTGCCGCTCTCTGTTTTGCGCGCGGCAATCGCGTATGTACCGCAGGACGGATTCCTGTTCTCCACAAGCATTGGGGAAAACATCGGATTCAGCAGCGTCGACGCGACTCCGGAAGCGATCGAGCAGGCCGCGCGGAATGCGGCGATCTATGAAGATATCATGCGCTTTCGCGATGGCATGGCCACCCAGATCGGAGAACGCGGTGTGACGCTCTCTGGCGGGCAGAAACAGCGAACGGCCATCGCCCGCGCTCTGCTGAAAAATGCGCCGATTCTGCTGCTCGACGATAGTCTGTCCGCCGTCGACATGAACACGGAGAAGCGTCTGATCACCCGATTGCAGCAGATCAGGCACGGTAAGACTACGCTGATTGTCGCCCATCGCCTGTCGGCGGTGCGTCATGCCGATCTGATTCTTGTTCTAGACGGCGGGGAACTTGTGGAGTCAGGCACTCATACTGACCTGATCCGACGCAAAGGCGTGTATAGCGCTCTGTATCGGTTGCAACACGATGGAGAGGGGGTCACTGGATGAGACAAAAAACGTTGCGCGACGCAACACCAACCAGCGGTCTGGCCAGCCTTGCGCATCTGCTTCCCTTCGCAAGACCCTACATCGGTTATTTCGCAGTTGTGTTTGTACTTGTGGTCATCTACAACGCTGCCAGTGTATTGCAGCCCTACCTGGTGAAAATTGCGATCGATCGGGACATTTCCGTCGCCCACCTCGATTTGCACGGGCTTATCGCGGTGAGCCTTGTCTACATCGGAGCTGTCATCGCCAGTGTGGCGGCCAACTATTTTCAGATTTTGTTATTGCAGTACGTGGGGCAGAGCATCGTCCGAAAGATTCGAATTCGGCTGTTTTCCCACATTGAAAGCCAGTCCATGAGTTTTTTTGACAATAACTCATTGGGGCGGTTGGTCACCAATGTATCGAGCGATACGGAAACCGTGAGCCAGTTCTTTACGCAATTTTTCCTCAGCATGGTTCGCGACGGGCTCTCCCTGGTGATGATCATCGCCGTCATGTTTGAGCTCAGTCCTCGGATAGCCGCCTATTGCATGGTTTTGTTGCCAATCATCTTTGCCATTTCACTGTTGTTTCGCAAACGTCTTCGCACCGCCTACCAGACCACGCGGACTCGACTGTCAAACGTCGTGAGTTTTTTGGCGGAAAATCTGGCGGGCATGCGCATTACCCAGATCTTTCACCAGGAAGATCGTCAGGCCGAACGCTTTCGATCTCTGAATGAAGCGCACCGTTCTGCGAATGTCCATGAGTATCAGGTGTCTGTACAGTTCAATCGCGCGCTCGATCTGCTCGGCAATGTCGCGGTGGCCGGCGTCGTGTGGGTTGGCGGCAACGCCGTTATTGGCCATATGATTCTGTTTGGCACCCTGTATGCCTTTATCACATATATTCGCCAGTTTTTCCAGCCGATCAACTCGATCACTCAACAGTGGAACACGTTGCAGTCTTCCATCGTGGCTGCCGATCGCATCGGTCGCGTCCTTGCAGTCCAACCAGATGTCGCGGATCCAGTTCAGCCACTGACGCCCCGCGAAGTGACCGGAAAGATCGAGTTCGATCAAGTGAGTTTTGCCTATAAGCCCGGTGAGAATGTCCTGAACGATATTTCTTTCGCCGTTGCCCCCGGGGCTTTTGTTGGGTTCGTCGGGGCTACTGGCGCCGGCAAGAGTTCCATCATGAGTCTGCTCACCCGCTTTTACGATGTTTCGCAAGGGCGAGTGACTGTCGATGACGTCGATGTGCGCGAGTATCGACAGGAAGACTTGCATCGCATGATTGGTCTGGTGCAACAGGATGTGCACCTGTTTAGCGGCACAGTCACGGACAACATCCGAATGTTTCGGGGTGAATTTTCCGAGCAGGATGTCATACGAGCGGCGGAAGCCGTCGGCGCCGATGAGATCATCCGCCGTCTTCCTCAGGGGTACGAGACGAAACTCTTTGCCAAGGGCGCCAATCTCTCCATGGGGGAGCGCCAGCTTGTGTCCTTTGCGCGTGTTGTGCTTCTGAACCCGCGAGTCCTGATTCTGGATGAAGCGACAGCCAGTCTTGACAGCCAAACGGAAGCCTGGGTGCAAAGGGGCTTGCAGGCGGTGGCAAAGAACCGTACTACATTGGTGATTGCCCATCGCTTGTCGACCATTCGCCATGCCGACCAGATTATCGTGCTTGATCGGGGCAGGATCATAGAGCAGGGGGATCATGAGACGCTCGTTGCAAAGGGAGGCATGTACGCTCGTCTGTACGAAAAATCGGGGATCGAGGCTCCCGCCACGGCAGCGGTCGACATTCTCACATTATCGCCGGTGGCGAGAGGATAGGCGAACCTGGGCACGTGGAGTTCAATAGATTTTTCTTTGGCTCTCTTCCTCTTTGACAACTTGGAGCACCTCTCGAAACCTCTGCGAGTGGACCACCTCGCGTTCCCGCAAGAAGATAAGTCCGTCTTGCAAGTCGCGGTCATCGGTCAAGTCGATCAGATGCTGATATGCGGCGCGCGCCTTTTCTTCCGCGTCGATGTCTTCGTAAAGATTGGCGATTGGATCTCCCTTGGCCTGAAAGTAAGTGGCGGAGAAGGGGACTCCATTGCCGTCCGTGTAAAACAGATCATGCCCGTGATCCGCAAAATGCCCACCGAGCCCAGCGGCGCGCATCTCCTCGGGAGTGGCGTCCTTGATGAGTTTGTACACCATGGTCGCGATCATTTCCAGGTGCGCAAACTCCTCCGTGGCGATATCGGTCAGAATCGCCACGGCTGTTCTGTTTTCCATGGCGTAACGCTGATTCAAATAACGCAAAGACGCGGCGAGTTCCCCGTCGGGTCCGCCGTACTGCGTGATGAGGAATTTGGCCATGCCCACATCTTTCTTGCTCACGCGAACTGGGTATTGAAGTCTCTTTTCATAGATCCACACAAAGTCCACCCCCGTAGCGGATGCCGTCAGGTATGGATATGCGCAATGGGTATGTCCAAATGCATGTGGCCATTCTTCGTGCGGACGAATTCGTCGCAGTTCGCGAGAAGGGGGGAGTGCTTCGTTTAATGACGGAATGGCATCGGTGGTCGGTGAGCCTTTCCTGCTCCCCTAGGTGGAGGTCGATATTAACCGCCGATGTGAAACATCTCTACTTTCTTCCTGTCTTTGCTTGCCTGCGAACGCAACTCCGAATAGCGGTCCTGTCGCTTGCTCCAGATGCTTGTCAGCACCTGCAAAAGTTCGTCATCGCTTGCGCCGTCGCGCAGTCGCTGACGAAGATCCCACCCCTTGGAGCCAAACAGACAGGTGAACAGCTTGCCCTCGGATGACAGTCGAGCACGATTGCAGGAACCACAGAATGCATGCGTCACCGCGCTGATGATTCCGATTTCCCCCTGATTGTCTGTGTATCGATACCGTGTGGCGACCTCACCGGGGTGCTCTGGCGGGATCTGCGTCAGGGGCCACTCCCTGTCGATGGCGGCCACAATCTCATCGGCGCGCACGACCTCATCCCGTCGCCATCCATTCGCGGTGCCCACGTCCATAAATTCAATGAAGCGAACGATGTGTCCCGTGCCGCGAAAGTGTCGGGCCATTGAGATGATACTCTCATCATTGACCCCTCTTTTGACGACCATGTTGATCTTCACAGGGGTGAGACCCGCAGCGGCGGCGGCTTGCACGGCATCAAGCACTTTGTGAACGGGGAAGGAAACATCATTCATGGCCTGAAAAACTTGATCATCCAGTGAGTCGAGGCTGATGGTCACACGGTGCAGTCCGGCTCTCTTGAGTCTGTGCGCCACTTGTCTGGACAGCAGAGAGCCATTGGTGGTCAGTGCAATATCGTCAATACCGGGAATTTTCGACAGCAATTCGATTAAACCGTCCAGATTGGTCCGCAGGAGCGGTTCTCCTCCCGTCAGGCGGATTTTGCGCACGCCCAAGACGGCAAATAGACTGGCCAGGCGGGTGATTTCTTCGAAGGTCAGTAGAGCTTCACGAGGGAGAAATGGATAATCGGCGCCGAAAATGACTCTGGGCATGCAATACGTACAGCGAAAATTGCAACGATCCGTGACGGAAATCCGGAGATCCCGCAAAGGACGACCAAGTACGTCTGTGAGCATAGGTCTCACCTCTCGATGCAAGAGCGCTAACCTGACAGGTCGCGTTCGTTCCAGTGTGTCTCATTTATCATACGGACTGGTGTCTGTCATCGTCAAGACTAGCGCCAGTCTGGTCGCAGGCTGCGTGTTCCAAATGTGGTCAAGGCACTGGGATCTTGTCGCCAGGGTTGGGGCTGCGCCGCGTCTTACGCATGCTGGGTGTGCAACCCTTCTGCATGTCCGTTTGCTTCAAGGTTGCGCTCGAGCATGGGGCGGGCAAACACCAACGCCAGGCTGCCAACGACCAAAAGTGCGCCGGCGATCCAGAATGGCACTTGCATCCCAAAACGCGGACCGATGAGGCCGCTTAGAATGGGCGCGATGGCCGCGCCAGCCCAGCGCAGAAAATTATAGGTGCCCGAGGAAATCGAACGGGAAAAAGGAGACACTTCCATGGCCAGAGTTGTAAACAGGGCGTTGGCAATGCCACAAAAGAACCCGGAGATTACAATGACCCACAACAGAGCGTCGCCGCGTACTGCGCCAGCCGCTGCAAACACGAAAATAAGTCCGATCAGGTTGAACTGCAACAGGCGAATCGGGCCCATTATTGGTCGCAGCCAATTAACGACAAAGACGGATGAAATGCCGACGAGAATGCCCCAGGCAAAATACGTAAAGCCCAATGAGAGACTGCTCAGGCCTTTGAGTGTGAGCGGTGAGTAGGCCAAAATTGTAAAAAAAGCATAGCTGTATGCGAGTCCGATCAACGCATTGGTGAGCACCGCCGGATGGCGCATGGCCACAAACAGATCCGTCATGGTGCGTGGAGGCTCACGGCGCGGATCATGAACGAGAAAGAACGTGAATATCACCGCAATCAGCATGAGTGTCGCCGTGCCGAAAAAGGGGAGTCGCCAGGTGTAGCTGCCGAGAAATCCACCGATCAGCGGTCCTGAAGCGATCCCCAGACCGAGAGCAGCCTCGTACAGAGTGATGGCCGAAGCCATGCCTCCTGTAGATGCGCCCACGATGATGGACAGCGCTGTCGATGTAAAAAATGCGTTGCCTAAACCCCAACCCGCGCGAACGATGGCGAGAAATTCGATATTGGGAGATAATCCGCTTAAGGCAGCAAATACGACGACCAGCGACAAGCCGATCAGCATGACCCTGCGGCCGCCCAGGCGTGTAGCAAGCACGCCTGATATCAACATGGTCACGGCCATCACTGCGATATAGCTTGTAAAGAGCCACTCGACCTGAAACGGCGTAGCGCCCATCGCTTTCCCGATGAGCGCCAATAGGGGATCGACGACGCCGATTCCCATAAATGCAATCAGAGTGGCAAACGCCGTTGCCCAGACGGCGGGGGGAAACAGCCTGCGCATGTTGAATCTCTCCCTAAATACTTCGGTAGACGAAACAAAGGTCACTCTATAATAACATAGTAGGCGCGCATTGTGTGAGTGAGCCCCTTCTCCCCGCCACATGGCGTCTATAAGGACAGTTTGAGCATGGAGCAGGCGGCTTTCAATGATATCATGCTGCCGCAGGATATCATTGAAAGCCGCCTGCCGGATACTGGGGGCATTATGGCTATGCTGCCAACGCCTATATATCTGGACATGGTCCACAGCAGAGTCAGGCGCTGACTCCTTTACAATTGCCAGGGCCAGGGCGAATTGATCCAGAGATCAACGCGCTCTGGCGAGCTGGATTCCCCGTAGTGACAGAGGGGCCCATAACGCTCTTCGTACGCTCTCTTGAGCAATCGCTCACGTTGCGCCAACGTCTTAAAGTCTGCGCCTGCCGCCGCATCGTCAGGATGGGTGTCGAGATAGAGTTGGAGGTCGACGAGCGCGAAGCCGGTCGACTGCAGTTCGCGCAATACACTATGGTAGTAAGGGTCGAGAGTCTGGCCGTTCATTCCCTGTGCGCCTCCCCGTCGCCCCGGATGCGTGCTCGCCAGTGGTCATCGAGCCAGGGGAAAAGCGTTCCCTGG
Organism: Bacillota bacterium; assembly: GCA_021805735.1. Lineage (GTDB taxonomy): Bacteria > Bacillota > Bacilli > Alicyclobacillales > SLC66 > JAKADD01. The sequence continues at coordinate 18,825 of JAJZEE010000014.1, read as the reverse complement.
CGGAGTGCCGTGGGCAGGTCGTATTTCTGGAAGTGCGCATAGGGAGACGGGTACGGAACCTGGCCAGTTACCATTTCCTCAGTCACGTCTATCTGGTACATATATCCAGGAAAGAGCAAGTCATCCTCTGCCATCATCGTTCACGCTCCTGTCATCTCAGGCGGTTTGCGCTGTATCATATGCAAACGACAACGATGCGTGCCTGGTCGGGTTGTTGTCACTGGATCGCGCGGTAGGTGTCAAAGCTTTTTCATGAGGGTTGACTCGGTGTGAAAACCCTTGTATAGTATCAATGTGTCATGCGGTCGTGGCGGAATTGGCAGACGCGCAAGATTCAGGTTCTTGTGCCCGTCAGGGCGTGGAGGTTCAAGTCCTCTCGACCGCACCACATATGGGTTTTTGAGCGACAAACCATTAGATTTCGAAAAGCAAATCTTGTGCTTTTTCACTAGATAAAAATCTTGTGAGGAGGCGCATTTTTTTGTCCAGGACAACACGGAGCTTCGCAAAGAGCGTAGCCACTTTTGACAGTATCTGCATCGGTGAACGCGATGCTCCGTTCTCCAAGCGAGGACTCCAGGAGCGCCTAAAGGAGTTGGGGTATCGTGCTGGCATCAAGGACGTTCGAGTGTTGCCACACACACACTGAGGCACACCTTTGCCAAAATGTACATCCAAAATAGGGGAGACATCTTTACGCTCCAGAAGATGCTCGGTCATACTAACCTAGACATGGTACGCAACTACGTGGAGATGTTTAGCGAGGATGTCGCCAAGGCACACGCCAAGTTCAGCCCGATTGACTCCCTGTAAGGGGGGGCGATTTTCTGTGTAGAACGTATGTATCGCCCACCACGTAGGTGGGCGTTTTTCGTCTGGCAACCCACTCTCAGTACCAAAAAGTGGATCACTGGACCCGACAACGATTCGGGTATACTGGGCAGCGAGAAAGCTGAATATATTCTGCTCCAATAGGGAGAATCCAAGATCGTTATGACCGATTACTCGGATGCGGAATCCATTCATCACGATTTTGTTGCCGCGTATGGGAGTGCGTATGTTCAACTTGTCGAACATCTCCGTCGCCGATTGATCGACTTCGAGACCGGGGAGAATCACTTTGCCGTCGTTCCGATAGAGGCCGGTTTGGGAAAGAGTATCCAGTCGGATCGTCTGATTGCAGAAGCGATTCTCCAGGGGAACCGGCGTCGATTTCTCATCGTGAAGAAATTTATCACCGATGTGGAAATGACGGTGGACCGGATCAATCGGATCGCCGATTGCGATGGCGATGTTTAGCGAGAGAGAGTACCGGACGGCCTCCGAACTACTGCCTGTGACTCTCCACAATATACTAAGAGAAGTGTGCGATCCTCTGCTGACGCAATTGACGGATCAACACGTTCAACAAAAGCGGGCAGGCAACATGTTACCTCAATGCCAACCGTGTATCGACATTTCCCGTCTCGTGTTGTTCGAGGAACAGGTTCATGCGAATCTGGCCAATTTGACGGACCCGATGCGAGTTGATGTACTCCTGCGGTTTGTGAGCGGGCTGTTTGTCCTATATGGGAATCCGTGCCTATTCAATGGGGAACGTCTCGTGTCCTTCGATCAAACAGTCCCTCGTTGGGGACTCCACAACAATGTGATTCTGGATGCAAACGGACGGATGGATGCCCAGTACGCCTACGACCCGTCGGTTGTCGTCGACTCCCTGGAGCGGATCGTTGACCATCGTCGCTGGCGGTTGACCCAAGTGGACTTTAACGATACGAAACTGCCGGGAGTTTGCGGGAAGGCCGCCAAGTGTGGATGCTGGCGAAGATGAACCGGGAGTTCAACGTCCTGGGTGACAAGGTTGATCCGTACATCTGCTTCACGAATAGCCACGATGGAACGGGAGCCATTAGGGTACTGATGACTCGTGTGAGAGTAGTCTGCAACAATACCCTGAACATGGCTCTGCGGAACAATAGCCGCCAATGGTCTACGCGGCACGTTGGCGACATCGCTGCGAAACTGGCCGAGGCCAAGCGCACACTTGGACTGGCTGCTGCTTACTTGGAAGAGTCAGACACCGAGGCCAACGTACTGGCAGATATCGCCATCAACGAGTTCAAGGCCAGAGAGATCGTCAATGAGCTACTGCCGATTGACCCCAAAGCGTCGGATCGTTCGCGGACGACATTCGCCGATTCCGTGGTACAGGATGGGGCGTCGTCAATGCAGTCAGCGACTTTGTCGGACATGCCGAGCCAGCACGTAGAACAAGTTCCTTCGCTAAGAATCGGTTCGCCAAGATCATCGGCGGCGACAGCTTGTTTGACAAAGCAGTCGAGCTACTGCGGCAAGTTTCCTGACTAGTCGCAGGGCGCGTTGTGCTGTACTATGTAGCTAACAGATTGGACGAGGAGACGATGAGCTAATGGCTGACAAGACACTTGAACTGTTGGTTGCTACAGTAAACGACTTGACAGTTGCCGTTCACAACATGCGGCAGGAAATCAATGAAGGCTTCAAGCGAACGAATGAAGGCTTCAAGCGAATGGACGAGCGTTTTGACCGCGTGGAAAACGAAGTCAAGCTGACCCGAACCGAGTGGAGGATACTCGCTCAAAAGTATGGTGAACACGAGGTCTCGATTGAGGCCATGAAGAGAGCGAGGTGACTGCCGTGAGACATGGTGCGCACGTTTTGGCATCCATAGCGGTGTTGGCGGGGGCGGCGTTGGCCGTCCCTCACGTTGCTCACGCGGAAACGTTCCAGCAGTGGGTGGCCCAGGTATTCCCAGTGTCTACCCGCGTCATCTACTACACGAAGCCGACCATTCCCCCTGGGCCTGCTCCGCGTGGAACGCGCTGGGTTGTGTTAAGCTGGCAGCAACAAATGGCGTAACATGCACGTTCAGTCACATGGATGGACGCTAGTGCGAGTGATCCGTCCCAAGCAATAAGTAGCTTGACGAGGAGTGACGCCGAGTACAATGTGTTAGCCACAGACCGAAGCGGTCACAACTAGGGGGATGGGACGTAAATGTCGTCTACTGGTATCAGCGCGGAGGAAGAGCGGGCACTGCGAATCATAGCCGAGTCACTCGCCGGGAGTGGCAACAACGTAGAGGCATTTGTCCGGGGTTTTCTGGCTGGTGTGCAATACTCACGGGATCAGATCGAGGACTTTTTAGCCGACATTGAACATAGTGACAATTAGCACCGCAAACACATAAGAAGAGCCGAAAATGGAGGCGTTGGCGGGTGGACGAAGAGCTACGAAAGTACCTTGATGTGTTGCGTCAAGAAATGGCAGATGGATTCCGTCAAGTGGACGCAAAGGTCGAGAGGTTGGAACAGCGAATGGACACGCGCTTCAACGATCTGGAAATCTCAATGGCCGCAGACATCAGCGAGATCAGACGTGCGGTGTTGGCGCACTACAACGACATCGCTGAACTGAAGCGGCGGGCACGGTGAATGTCGTAAAAAAAATGAATGACGCATTGGCAAGAGGAGCCGATAACATGAGAACGAGCGCCCAGATGATTGGACGCTCGTTTTGTTACATGTCGGGCTACTTCGCGGTGAATGTGAACACGTAGTTAGCCCAGTTCAGGTTGTAGTTGTCGCTAGTGACAGGAACAGAGAACTTGAATGTTCCCCCTTGATGGTGCCCTCCGGTAAAGTACAACACGGCTTTAGCGACCACGCCGTTAGCCATAGTAGTGGGGAAAGTCGTCTGCTGGAGAGAGGTGTTCATGTCATCGGCTTGAAGCTGAGTAGCGCCCTGTACAAGCGTGTCGTCCATGAAGTCATCAATTGTGACGTTCGATTTTGAGTGGTTCGATGCAGTCAAATCGACCTCTAGGTCGGTTCCGTTGTTGACCCACTTTGCGCCCGTAACTGTGATGGTCAATCCATTTTCAGTTTGCATTGTGGCGCTCGGCAGTTTGGTAGGAGGCGCGGGGGGCTTCGTAGCAGCGACTGGGTATATCGTTAGCCCCTTGGCGTTCCATACGCTGGTTACTCCAGCAACTCCGAGCGAGGCTACAACACTGGAGGCCAGAATATAGCGGTTTGATCCTACCTGTAGAGAAGGTGCTACGGTAGCCAGTTTTACCCCCACATGAATGGGTGTCTCGCTCTCCAGTGCGCGGACATATTTGCTGGCTGCAAAGGCGACCCCTCCAGATAGCATACGGTGGTCCCGCTACGAACGCCGCAACGTACCCAGTAAACTTCTTCAAGTGTATCGCTTTCCCCTCGTGAGAATATTGAGCACGCTCAGCTTACTCCAAGAATCGCTAAATCACAATACGCTTCAGGGTGCGGAATGTGGGATATAATGGAAAACACGCCAATTCGCCAGTTGGTTGTCGAGAACGACGGACCACTCCGAAGTGTTCGGCAAAGAGCATGCGCGAGTCATGCGGGGTATTAACCGTAGTCAACTGAGGCTACGCCGGGTACAATGGAAGTAGGAGGAGGTGTACCATGAGCGCCATTCGTTTGACTTCTGCCATCACGCATGAGGGATCATGGTTTGTCGCACGTTGTCTGGAGGTGGAAGTTGCTAGTCAAGGCGAGACCTTGGAGAGTGCCCTGAGCAATCTACAGGAGGCACTAGAGTTATACTTTGAAGATCACGCTGCACCAACAGGCGCTGCGCCGATCATTGCTCCCGTCGATGTGAATGTAGTATGAGTCCTCACTTGCCTGTCATGTCTGGACAACAGATGGTTGACTACCTCTCTCACTTTGGTTTCTCCACCGTGAGCCAAAAAGGAAGCCATCGCAAAATGTGCCACGCAGACGGTCGTACGGCCATCATCCCCATGCACCGCGAGCTTGCGCCCGGTACGTTACGCTCAATTCTCCGGCAGTCTGGGCTATCTATCGGTGCGGTTCACGAGTGGCTAGGCACTTCATAACCAAATCACCCCGGCTTCGCGATATAGAGGAAGACGGAGCGCCAGCAGTCATGGCGCTCTGTTTGTTTTCATCCAGGAGGAGGAACCCACAATGACAAATCCAGCAGTAGCTTATATCCGCGTATCTACCCAGGGCCAGCTAGACGGATATGGATTCGACGCACAAGAAGCCAGAGTACGCCGATACGCCCAGTCCAACAGCCTAGACATCGACCGCGTGTTTCGCGAGGAGGCTGTCACCGGAACGACAGAGGCCGAGTCCAGGATCGCTTGGGTTCAGGCGCTCGACTATATGGCCGAGAGCGGGATCAAAACGATCATCATCCCTGAACTGAGCCGCTTGGCCCGCGACCTCATGATCCAAGAGTCCATCATCCGGGACGTAAGCCGCCAGGGGCTGATGCTTCTGTCCGTAGCCGAGCCGGATCTTTTGAGCAACGACCCGAGTCGCAAACTCGTGAGGCAAATCATGGGCGCGATCAACGAGTATGAGCGAGAGATCATCATCGCTCGAATAGCGGCTGGTCGTCTTGCTAAAGCCATTCGCGGGGAGCATTCGGCAGGGTGTGTTCCGCTTGGGTATGCCATTGAGCCGACAGACAACGGGCGTAAGCGGCTCGTGCCCGATGAATCCGAGGCGTCCACTGTAGCGCTCATTTACCAGTTATATGCTGAGGGGTGGACGCTGCTTGGGATCGCTAAACGTCTCAACGAGATTGGCGTCAAGCCGAAGAAATGGACTCCTGAGAAGCCGACTCAGTTCTATGCATCCACCATTAAGGCTGTCCTCGGGAACAAGAAGTATGTGGGGATGGTCGAGTTTCGCCAGGGCGGTAAGGTCGTGAGCCAAGCGGAAAACCTGTCGCTCAAAATTATTGGGTGACTTTTTTTCGTGGAGCCGTTACAAGCGGCGATCAGTGACTGATTCTATGTAGTAGAAGGAAAACATCCTTCGTGGGAAGCGTTCTGGTGGGCAAAGATGGGTGAACGATTCGTTCAGTGGGGGGTGATCGCAGATCACAAGGGCAGTTGCAGCGAAGGATTTCGACTCAGCAATTTTGCAGAGTCCTCGTATTTTAGTCTGGAAAAAAACCAGCGCGAAGAGTGGGAAGCAGGGCGTTGCAAGAGATCATCTTGTTATGGTACACTCGGTGCAACAAGATGTGAATCTAGTGAAAAAGACAAGGAAAATCTAACGGGATCGCGCAACGGCGCGGGTTGGCGGGGCCTCCTAGACGCGCAAGATTCAGGTTCTTGTGCCCGTCAGGGCGTGGAGGTTCAAGTCCTCTCGACCGCACCACATATGGGTTTTTGACGAATTGGCAATGTCTTGGATTCGCAAGATTCGTTAGAGCAAAAAGCGCGCGTTGTCACAAGATTAAAAATCTTGGGGAGGCGCATTTTTTATGGCAAGAAGAGCCCAGATTCTTCTGTCAGGTACTCCATCGACCACATTCCAGGAGGTCGCCAAACAGTTCTTAGCCTCCAGACGGGTAGCGGGGATATCTCCAACAACGCTCCGTTACTATGCAGACGTTATCCACTACTTAGAAAATCACGGATTTCCTGAGCAGTTGGACACCCTAGATGCAGCCACCGTCGAACAGTACATCGCTAATATCGAGCGCGTTCAGCTTACTCCAAGAATCAAAAAATCACAATAGATGAGGGGGGACAATTGATGGAAACTATGCTCCAGAATTTTCATGTGGAAAATCAGACGTTCGCGTGGTGATCATTGAAGAGAGTCTTGGCGGCGTCTCCCGAGGCATAGTACAATGTGGTTAGAGTCAGTCAACATAAGCGGGGTGACAGACATGGCGACTACACGAGAGACGCTTCATCATATCATTGACGATTTATCAGAAGACCAGTTGAGATTGCTCATCGAGGCGATACCCAAAATCGTTGTTCCCGAGGATGACGAGCTACTGACACCGGAAGAACTGGAGGCCGTCGAGGAAGGACGCAAGGAGTTTGAACGTGGCGAGTGTGTTCCATTGGAGGAATATTTACGGGCTCTGGGCGCGGAGGATCAAATGAGTGTACACCGTCGAGACGACTAAGTGCGCCCGGAAGTACCTTGACGCTTTGGATGCGATTACGCGTAATCGTCTTGTCGAGGCTATCCGTGAGATGTCTAGTGACCCATTCAGTGGCGACGTGAAAAAGCTCAGTGGTCACCATTTGTTATACCGTAAGCGAGTCGGCAATTTCCGTATTCTGTTTGAGGTTTACGAACGAAGACTCTTCGTGGTCATCGTGGATGTGGCGTCACGCGGGGAAGTGTACAAACGGTTATAGCAAGAAGCGGCGGATGAACGTTCTATGTTCAACATAAGGTGTCGTCAAATCATCATATAGAGGAAGACGGAGCGCCAGCGGTAATGGCGCTCTGTTTGTTTTCATCCAGGAGGAGGAACCCACAATGACACTCACGTCAGGTACTACGGACAAGCCGACTTTGAAAATGCCCCGAAAGGAACGCTGAGCGAGTTCAAGCGCGTTATCCATGCATTGGCTGAGTTCGCGGGGTCAATCACGTTCGAGTTTGAAGGACGGGCAGCCGCCACCAAAACCAGCAGCGTCATTGACGCTGACTTCGCATGGAAGGGTGAACACTAATGTTGAACAAGCTGATTCCATTGCGTAATAACAACGGGCACAGCGATGCCATTGTACAAGTCTCGGGCGACGAGTACTACCAGACACGTCAAGCGGCAAACCAAAACGCCACTATCATGGAGAAAGCGCTAGAGGGAGCAGCACTGATCTGCTCAACTTTGAGCAGACCCAGTATCACTAACACACACGTAAAGTGATGAGTGATGGGTATGAGGATGGAGACATTCCGCCTCTATACAGACGCGCGCGTTGACGGAGTACAGAGCGTGGGGTAAATTGAAGAGGAGTTCGACTATATGGTGAGCATACGAGGGGTGTCTTGGCGGGATGAACTGGTATGTGGCTGGTGCGAGTTTTCTTGGCACGGCTGTTGAGTTTGTGGAAGCGTTGACGATCGTGCTGGCCGTACTCCTCACAAAGGGGTGGCGCACCGCAATGATTGGCGCGTCTCTTGCCGTTGTTGTTCTGGCTGCGCTGGTCCTGATTCTTGGGTATCCGTTAGTGCACATCGTACAGCTCGGCATCGTACAGTTCGTCGTCGGATTGCTCATGCTGCTTTTTGGCATGCGGTGGCTTCGTAAAGCGATTTTACGCTATACAGGGTATAAGGCTGTTCACGACGAAGCAAAGGCGTTTGCGCAGGAACTGGATCGTCAGCGCAAGAGCGGTGGGAACGGTGCTGGCATTGATGGTTTTGGAGCACTGACTACCTTTAACGGGGTGTTTCTCGAAGGCCTTGAGTCCGTTTTTATCGTAATCACAGTAGGATTGTCTGCGGGGGCATTGCCGTCGGCTGTTGAGGGCTGTCTGGCGGCGTTCGTTCTCGTGATTCTGGCAGGCATCGCGTTCAAGCGGCCGTTGCAGACCGTTCCCGAGAATACGCTCAAGTTTGTGGTGGGGGTTATGTTGTCGGCCTTTGGCACGTTCTGGGCGGGCGAGGGCCTGGGTATCGCATGGTGGAATCGGGATGTCTCGATCGTGATTGTCATGGCGTTTTATCTGGCGGCTTCCCTCTTGTTCGTATCCTATCTGCGGGCGACTCGGCGTGCGGCTGTTACAGAGAAAGCCCACGGCGCATAGGACTGTGCGCGAAACGGGAGCTATACTCTAGTCACCAGGCAGTGAATGGAGTGGGGGGAGTCGATGGGCATGCGGGCGTTAAAGGTGATCATTGGCCTCATTTATGATGACAAGTGGCTGGTTGGTGGAATTGCAGCGGCGATCATCATCGCCAAATTGTTGACTGTGATGGGAGTATCGGGCGCAGTGGCGGGCGTTCTGTTCATGGTGTTGCTATTTGCCGCTGTGTTGATCAGTATTGTCCGCGAAGTTCGAGTAAAACGGATGGGATGAGCAGGAGTATACTGACGATTCGGACAGGAGGCTTTATCCGATTTGGATCCGCTCATTTCAATCCCAGAGGCGTTAGCGCGACTTTCGGCGCAACTTCGCGGGCCGAAAACAGAACTCATATCCCTGCACGCGGCGCATGGTCGCGTACTTGCGCAGGACGTTGACGCGGCGTTTGATTCGCCTGCCTTTGACCGTGCCATGCTGGATGGATATGCAGTCCGAGTGCAAGACATTCGCGGCGCCACTCGGGAACATCCCGTTGTTTTGACAGTGACAGGCTCAGTGCCTGCGGGAAGTGTGCCACAGGTTGGCGTGACAGCCGGAACAGCCGTCCGGACCATGACAGGAGCCGCCGTGTCCACCGGAGCGGATGCAATCGTCCGGCAGGAGTACACCGAAGAGTTTATGGAACAGGGTCTTCGTCAGGTAAAGATCATGCGGGCAGTCGGATATCTCGAAGCGATTCAGGAACGGGGTTACGATGCCAGGTTGGGAACGCGCCTGCTCTCAGCCGGAACCCGGCTCGGCCCAGCCGAACTGGCTGTGGCCGCGGCGCATGGGTATGCCAATGTATCTGTGCGTTCCAAGATTACGGTTGGCGTAATGGCCACGGGCAGTGAAGTGACTGAGGTAGGACAGCCTCTGTTGGCGGGTCATTTGTATAACAGCAACACGCCCATGCTGTGCGCCATTGTCGCTGAAGCGGGAGCTGCTCCGATCGTCTTGCCGTCAGCGCCCGATCGCGAGGATGCGCTCTGTGAGCAGTTTGCCGCAGCTTTGCGTACCTGTGAGGTACTGGTAACCACAGGTGGGGTGTCTGTCGGCGATTATGATCTGACGCCCCGTGCCCTCGAGCGATTGGGAGTCAAACGGTTATTTTGGGGGGTATGGATGCGACCCGGAACTCCTGTATACGCTGGCGTCTACGAGGACCGACTGGTTCTGGCTCTGTCGGGAAATCCAACAGCCGCGTTCGTGAATGCCCATGTTTTGTTGAGTCCCACGCTCAAGGCCATGGCGGGATTCACTACCCCACAACCATGGGATGGAATGAAGGCGCGCCTGCGCCATGCTCCTGTAAAAACTGCGGTGAAGCACACGCGGTTTTTACACGGGCGACTGTTGGCTGAGGAAGGACAACTTTGGATAGACGTAGCAGGTAAACAGTCGGCTGGTTCTGTACAAAGTCTGGCTGGAAAGACGGGGTTGGCCCGCATCGAACCGGGGGAGGCGTTGGTCGACGGAGCTTTGGTGAAAGTGATCATTACGTGGGCTTAGACAGGTATGTTCCGGGACGCTGATTGGCCACAATGAAGATGAGGCAGTCACTGGGCCGACATTTCAACAATCACACCTAGGAGAGCATCTGATGGTTCCAGCTACCCGTTTTTGGCCCCTGTACTTTGCCGCCAGTATCACCAGCGTTGCCCTGACGCTCACCGTGTTTCGCCTGCTTCTGGCATGGCCCATGTCGTATGAAGACGCAACGATCATTGCAGCGCTGTTTGCGATGCCTGTCAGCTGGCTCGTTGGAGAACAACTCACATGGGGCGTCTGCGTGTCATCCAGAGGGGTCCGGGCCGCCAAATATTATGTGGTCTACAGTGTCGGATTATTGATCGAAGTGTTGACAGTGCATGTGTTGGGTCATGAGATCCGGATTAACGGCCATGTAGCCAATGCGATCGGTGTTGGCCTGAGCCTGCTCTGGACTGCCCCGATGAACCGCCAGTGGACTTGGGCGCAGGATGTAAGCCGTAGGGTCAGACGGGAGGACCCTCCAGGAGCAGCTTAAAAGCTCGCGCCAGCGGCCGAAATAACGGTAACAGCAGGACGGAAGTCATGATAACGGTCACTGTGACACTGAGGCTGATAAAGGCGGCGTGGGGAACATGGAGTTCCGTAAAATCAGCCGCGAACAGCGCTGGAATGACGCCTGTCTGTCGATTGCAGGCAATAAATGCGGCTTCGTGCCGGCTGACCGCACGTCCTGCAACAAGTTTGGCCCCGGCGACTGAAAGCGGTCTGGCAATCACGACGAGAAGCGCGCCGACGGCGACGGCCAACAAAACGGTCTGAAGGCTTTCGTGAATGGGAAAGGACAATCCGAGCAGCAGAAATATATAGCTCCTGTCCACAAACAGCAGTCCATGCAAGATACGCAGATCTACGCGCTGCAACAACTCCGTCCTCTGCATTCGCAAAGCGTTCCATCGCGCGAAACGTGGTATGCCCGGTCGAACCAGCGACGCGTTGGCGCTGTCCGGCTGATGGCGTGGATGTACATGCTGGTCAAGAGGTTGCGCGATCAGTCCAGCGACAAACGCGGACAGGAATGGACTCGCATGGAGCCACCATGAGACAGCGGATATCAGTGCAAAGAGACCTATGGTACGGACGGTTACACTCGATATCCGCGCCCGCATGCGCCGCGCAAACCAGCCCGCGATCACGCCGACGACGAGCGCGGCCACAATCTGGATACCGGTGTCGAGCACGCTCATGGCGACCGATCCGTGGTGGTGATTCTGTGCGACCATAAAAGCGATCATGGTCGTGGCGATCATGGCGGACATCGGGTCGTTGAGCGCCGATTCGGCGATCAGCATTTCACGCACACGTTCATTCAGCGGCACCTGATCCAGCAGGGACACGAGAACCGCAGGATCGGTTCCTGCCAGCACAGCTCCCAGCAAGAGAGCTACAAAGAGGCTCATATGGGCGATTCCGAGACTCCACGTCAGCAGACCAAGGATTCCCGCGCTCAGCATGACCCCCACTGTGGCCAGAGAGAGAACTGGTCTCCAGATGATTCGCATGACTTCATGGGTGAGTTCAGCGCCGCCATATAGAATGATCAATGCAGCCGCCCCTGACAGCAGATTCGGCTGCGCAATCGGGGCAAGAACGCGTTCGGGATGAAAGCCGACTGCATGGGCGATGAAATCCGCACCGACGCCGACAGTCAGGAAAAAGGCCACATCGGGAATGTTCAAGCGGCGGATCAAAGGGAGATGGACGAGCCCAAACGTACCAGCGGTCAGGACGGCTATGATAACGAGTGAAATGGCGAAATATAGCATTTGGAGGGTGACTGGTCCCCCTTCATAAAGACCTGGCTCTTCGCTGCGCGATACGGACAAAGTGTTGATTACTGCTCCCGTCAGTATAGATGTTGAACCGCATGCGGTCAAAACATGGCTGGGTGCGCGTCACGGCAATCCCTCATTGAACGCTCTCTTACAACTGATCCTCGCGCCAAGTCCAGATCGGTGGTTTGATCTGTATCCCGCGCCGATTGGGAACCCGCCGGAACGGCTTAACGTTGCCTGGTTCATTTTGCGACGTGTCCATTGCATCGCTCGCAAAACCAGGCTGCAGGCTGCCGTCGAGAGTGCTTTCCGGCCACCAGGGAATGCTTACACTGGGACTTCCGGTATAGTCCGCGTGGTTGTACTGCAATCGCGAGCGTGGAACAGAGTGACCATTCAGGAGAAGACGCGTCTGACGCGGACTGGATGAATAGAACGTGATGCCTCGCACATCATCAAGAGTTGGATGGCGCCACCCCAGGACTGGATCCCGGATCTGATCAATGTCGATGTCAGCGTGAACACCTGTATAGCGGACTGTATAGTGGAGCCACTGCTGGACTTCATTGTATTGCAGAAGTCGACTTGTGCGTGCGACCAGTATCCGTCCTTCGCGATAGGCGTGCGCCAGGTTTATCAGAGCAAGCAGATTGGCGCCGTAGATGGGAATTTCCATATCATTGCCGCCCAGATGCTGCGCAATAATCGAATACAAATGCCTGGTTTCAATCATTCGCAAATGATCGGGGCTTAACTGCTTGGCCAGCTTCATTGGATTCCAGTTCCACAGGAGATCGCCCCACGGATCGTATCCATCGTCAGTGTAACGGTAAAATCCCCAGCGCTTCACCCCGTCTCGCAAAGTGATTGGATACAGCATGCTCTTGAGACCAAACTCGCTGTCACGGCGCGTCCAAATATACTGTACGCCACTCCGAACAATCAGATCCGCGATATAATAGGGCGACTGTTTCTGGTCGCCCTGTTGGTAGGTTGACTCTGGATTTCCGAAATTGCCTACGTTGCTGCGGTTACCGTGATTGATCCAGACCGTGTACCGAAGCCTGTTTTCACGCAATGCCCGCAGCGCAGTCTCCGCGTATCGGCGCTCAAAAAGGGTTATGTTCTGATCGATCATCGAGAAGTCGCCCAGACCGTGTAAAGAATCGATCCAGCCGACTCTGCTAAAATGGACAATCGCCCGAGCGTCGCGAAGATCATTCGTAGACAGACGGTAAAAATAACTCATTTGATCTTGCCAGGGAGTGTTATGTGTGTCGATTGCGCCGGGTCGATCCGTTCCCACAAAGAAAAAAAACGAATCCGCGATGTCAAGGCCAAGTCCCTTGCCCATCGATGTTCTCTCAAACGTGTTGAGGTACCGGTGAATGAGGATAAATTTGCGGAACGTCACGCCGTCCGCGTCGGAGGCGATCGCCAACATGGCGCGATACGGATACGGAAACTTTCTCATGGTCACTGAACCAGGTTGCACAGGTTTCAACAGTCTGGCGTTCGCAGCGTCACGAACGGAGGAGGTAAGCGCATGGTCGGTACGACCTGTCATCCGACTGTTCAGGTGTGTCGTGAAGGCAATGGGCAGATCGACTGCGGCGAGCACGACCGTTAAGAAGCCGCTGACAGTCAGAGTGCGAAATGTACCCATATATGGATCCCTCAACTTCCTGCGAATCCTGGATTTCTGCGCCTGCAACAACCCCTGTGAACAATTTGTGTGAGTGCGTCAATTCTATGGTGTGCAAAGCCCTCAGTCATGATGCTGGTGAAAGTTGGAGAGATGAAACATGCAAGGACGAGTGGCCATGCGCTGTGGACCGGGCTACGTAACGGTCCGCGACAGGCTGTACCAGCGACCGCGGAACTGGCTGCAAAACAGACTCGTCTTGTGCTATAATGGGAGGGTCATTCGCTGCGGAGAGGTGGTCGAGTGGTTTAAGGCAGCGGTCTTGAAAACCGCCGTAGTCGTGAGGCTACCGTGGGTTCGAATCCCACCCTCTCCGCCAAAAACCCATGATGCCAAGGCTTCTCGGATTATCGGGAAGCTTTTTGCTTGGTCGCGGGGAGTGTCCCTGGGGTGTATTGGCGCTTTATTGTTGCGAGAGGCAGCGATTTTATTCCGGCCAGTGAGATTGCCGGGTCGGAACGCATAAATGTGCGCTTATTCTCTGTTGAGATACAAGCAAGCCAATAAAACCAGACTTCATCAGAAAATTTCGTTCGCCGGGGTCTTCTTTGAGCCTTGCGATTTGAGATTCAACGTTGCATACGCCCTCAACTCGTCGCGCGAACTCAGATTCAGCTTGCGATAGATATTGCCCAGGTGGATGCCAAGCGTCTTTGGACTGATGAACAGAGCGAGAGCAATCTCGCGGTTGGTGCGATTCTCGGACACCAACTTCGCGATCCGGTATTCCTGTGATGTAAGATCATGCAACCGATCGGTTGGATCCGGTTCGCGAATGCGTCCGTGTGCGGATTGGAGTTCGGCGAGCGCCTGTTCCCGCCAAAAAACGCTTCCGCATCTGCTGAATGTGGCCATCGCTTCGCGCAGCGGCGCACGGGCTTCTGACAAACGCCGATGCCTTCTGTGCCAAGCCCCGAGATCCAATAACAGCCGCCCGCGCTCCAACCAATCGTCCAAAGCGGGGCACAGAGTGTACGCTTGTTCAAAATCCGCCTGCGCCGCCTGTTCGTCACCCATACGATCGGCCAACAAGGCGCGGCATCGCAAGCCCGCCGTCAACAGGCCTGGGTGTTGAACCGTTTCGCCTGCGGCGACGATGCGCGAAATGAGCGTGCGCGCTTGCTGGAACATCCCGGCGCGGACGCAACTGTCCGCCGCCTCGGTCTCCCACCAACTGAAAAAGCAGCACGGGATCTGCGGGTGCGAAACGTCGAGGTCCGGCATACCCTGCAAAAAGTGCTCGGCTGCCGCCGCATGGTTGCATTCGCGCGCAAGCAACACTGCGTTCGCCCATCGGCAAAACACGATGGCCGTCTGGAACACGCCTTGTTCAGCGTCCTGTTCCGCCTCGCGCAGCGCCGACCGCGCGCCGTCCAGATCACCGATGTCCATCAGGATGCGCGCTTCCAGATGACGGACCATGGCCTTTGCCCAGGGAACGGAGATCGTGCGGGACTTCGCTTGACTGATATGGTCATACGCGTCGCGAAGATGTCCGCGACGCCAGTCCAGTTCGGCGAGAAACGTGTGCTGCCAGATCACTCCCATCAACGATCTGCGGTCGAGATCCTCAGACAGGACCTCCGTCAGTCGCTCTTCGGCCTCAACATATCGTCCGAGACGCGAGGCGATAATGCCCAGACTCTGCTCCGGCGACCATCCCCACAGAAACTGCGTGTCGTCAGGCGACCATGGCCGACCCGCTTCATACGCATTCACCGCACCCTCGTACGCGGCGGGAGACCCTTGCGTAAACGCGACGTGGCAAACAACCGCCTCCGCCCTGGCGATCTGGATCCTGTCGCCCGCTTTGCGAGCGAGTTCAACCGCCTCGTCGCTCAGGGTTGCGGCCGCTTCCAGAGTGCCGCTGGTCAATTCGAGGACGGCTCCTTCGATGGCGGTCGCAACCGCCATTGGCGTGTCCACGGAACGGGCCTCTCGGAGCGCCTCCGCCAAACCGCGTCTCGCCCGGTCTGGGTTCCCTGTCGCGAGGGAAACGAACGCCTGCGCCCGCCGGATCCGGTTTCGCAAAGGAAGATTGGCGCCAGCTTCGGACTCGCGCCGCATGTTGGCAAACGCTTCGTCATAGGCGTGTGAGGCCGTCTCCATGTCGCCCAGCTTCTGGGCCAAATTTCCCAGGGCAAAGTGGGCTTTCGCCCTGTCGGCGCCCGGACGGCAGAGTTTTGCCGCCCGACTCAAATACTCAGTGGCGGTGTCGAAAGCGCCCTGCCCCTCGGCTTGGGCGGCCATGGCAAACAAGGTGGCGGCGGCGTTTCGATCGCCCACATCGGCTCCGTACGTGAGGTGATACGCGAGGGTGAAATCGTCTGCGCCCCGCTTCCTCAGCAACTGTGCGGTCCGTTGATGCAGCGATCGACTGTCGCCATCCGCAAGACTATCGTAGAGCGTCCACCAGACCAGCGGATGGACGAACTGCAACTGAGGCTCTAACGCATCGTCACAAGGTCTTAGAATGCCTAGAATGGCGGCCGGTTCGAGCAGGGCTGTCGCCGCATCCACCGCCAGATCCGCAAGTTCGGCCGCCAGTGTGATCGCAAATCGCGTTCCGAGCACACTGGCCACAAGCAGAAGCCGGCGCGTCTGCTCTGGCAAACCATCGAGTCTCGCCAGGATGATGGCGCGATGGGAGGCTTCGACCGTCGTCAGAACCGCGCCGTCGGCATTTTTATTGTCCAGCAGAAGCAGGGCTTGGACGAGCAACAGCGGATTGCCCCGCGCAAGCGAGTGGATGCGCTCGAAAAGGGGGAGCGACGGTTCGCTTCCGAGTTGGCGGCGAACGAGGCTGCGACTGGCGTTCTCGCTGAGCGGCGCGAGTGTCCGCAGTTGAACGGGGGCCTCCTGTCCGAGCGCCCGGATCGCGGCTCCCGCCTCATGGGGCCAGCCCCGAAAACCGCCGACCACGGCCACGGCCAAACCCGCCATGCGGCGCAGGAAGAAACTCAGGAGCGACAGGGAGTCGCGATCCGCCCAGTGCAAGTCATCGAGACAGAGCAGAAGGGGAAAACGCTCCGCCGCCGACGCAAACAGCCAGTAAAACGAATAGGTCAACTCCGCGCGCAACCATGATCCGTCATCTGGCGCCAACCTGCGGCTCCGCCTTCGGAACAGCTTGCGAAACGCGGTCAGGCCCTCCGAGAGTTCCGGGTGTGGTCTGCAATGTTGAGCGAGTTGCTCAACCATCTGCTGCGCCAGGGAGAAGGGAACCCCTGTCTCCATGACGTGCCCGCTCGCCCTGATCGGGATCACGGGGGTAGCACAGATCTCGATCGCCGCGGCCAACAATTCCGTTTTGCCAAGCCCGGGATCGCCCTGAAAGAAGATCGCTGAACCGCTCCCGTGTGTTGCCCGAACGATCACGTCGCGAATCTCTCGCAATTCTGTGTTCCTTTCCATAATCATGCCAGTAATCATGCCAGTTTGAATCCCCCCGTGACGGATGCCGACGCCGTCTGTCTGAACGTGATCTGAAGATCTCTGTTCACAGTATACCGCGCGGCGCACACTCTGGATATCCCCGCAGGACCACCGATCCGTCCACAAGAACCACCCGCTGACTCTAAATAGGGGGGGAGCCCTATTGTCCTCGTTCCAACCACTTGCGCATACTATCAATAGGTTTGGTGTGAAGTTTCTGACACACCCATCACTGCAGAGAGGTTGTCGATTAGGAAACATAGATTTCGATTCTGGGCGAATTCTCGCTTGGCTATTTTATTGGCGTCTTTGCACTTTCTCCGCTAATGCGGCGCTTCCTGGGCCAAGCGGAGTGTGGACTTCTTCATATGGAAAGAAGGCCGTCGAGACCTTTTATAGCAGGCTTGTGCAAAAAAAGGGGGGTGCTTCTATTGAAAAAACGCACCATTCTCACCTCCGCCGTCGCTGTGGCGCTCGTGATGACCAGCAGTTTTGCGGTGCCTGCCGCACCCACATTCGCATTCGGCACTGCTGCTTCGTTGCCTGCGTCCGATGCGCCGCCGGTCGTAAGTGGCTGGGTGCAGGTATCCACAGCCGCACAACTGGAATACATCGACCAGAACCAGAGCCAGTACCTGAACAGCAACATCGAACTGATGAACGACATCGATCTGTCCGGATTTCCCTGGGTGCGCTTTGCGGGAATGTCGGCCCCCTTCTCCGGAACGTTCAACGGCAACGGGTATGAAATCAGTAACGTCCAAATCAGCGATACCACCCACGTCTATGTGGGATTTATCGGCGTATTGAACGGGGTTGTCGAGGCGGTGGGCGTGAGCGGTACGGTGAATGCCGCCTCAGATTCACAAGCCGGCGCTGTGGGGGGGCTGGTGGGCGATCTGTATGGCGGGAACATCACCGACTCCTATGCAACCGCAGCGGTAACGGGAGGGACGACCTCCTACGATGGCGGTCTGGCAGGTTTTTCAGGCGCCAGCGTTACGGATACTTATGCCACCGGATCGGTAACTGGAGGGGGCTACTCCGACAACGGCGGGCTGGTGGGTGGACAAAATGGCGGCAGCATCACGGACTCCTACGCCACCGGGTCGGTGTTGGGGACCGGCGGCCTCTACAACGGCGGACTGGTGGGGGATCAGGTTGGCGGGTCAAACACGGGTAACAGTGGGGGCATCACAGGATCCTTCTTTGATTCCCAGACGACAGGTCAAACGTCGGGCGTGGGGTCCAGTTCCGCAACCGGAGTGACAGGAGAAACCACGGCTGCCATGAAGACCGAGAGCACCTTTACCAATGTCGGATGGGATTTTCAGTCCACATGGGGGATGAGCGCGAACGTCAACAGCGGCTACCCCTACCTGCAAGCCCCGACGAGCCAGCCAGCCAGTACGGCGCCGAGCATCTCGAGCGTCAATCCAACCTCGGGCACACCGGGAACATCGGTGACGATTACCGGCTCGAACTTTGGCAGTTCGCAGGGAACTTCGACGGTGGACTTTGGCGCGACGGCAGCGGCGGTGACGTCGTGGTCGGACGCCTCGATCACCGTCACGGTTCCGAATGTCGCGGCGGGAGCGGCCAACGTGACGGTCACCGTGGGCGGTGCGGCGAGCAACGTCGAGAGCTTTACCGTTACGGCCCCGGCGCCGAGCATCTCGAGTCTCAGC
>JAJZEE010000147.1 GCA_021805735.1 Bacillota bacterium | reverse complement strand
CTGAGACTATCCTCTTTCATGGTACAATCGAATGGAAAAGGGGGCAAGTCCTATTCGGATATTCGCGATCGCAGATCTTCATCTCTCCTTCGGCGTCGCCAAACCGATGTCTGTATTTGGCGACGCCTGGGAACATCATACGGATCGTTTGAGCGCCTCATGGAAACGGGTAGTCGGCGCGCAGGACACAGTTCTCATTGCCGGCGATATTTCCTGGGCCATGCGTGAAGAAGAGGTTCGCCCCGACATGCAGTTTATTGCGGAGCTTCCCGGTCGTAAAGTTCTGCTCAAGGGGAATCACGATTACTGGTGGAGTACAAGGAAAAAAGTCATGGAACTGGCGGGATCCAGTTGCGAGGTGCTCCAGAACAATGCACTTCTGTTGCCGCAGGCGGCCATCGTGGGCGCACGCGGGTGGAACCTGCCGTCTTCTCCTCAGTTCACTGCAGACGACCAGCGGATCCTTGCGCGTGAAGTGGAACGGTTGCGTCTATCCCTGGATGAAGGACTGCGCTCAGGTTTGCCTCTGATTGCCATGATGCACTATCCGCCTCTCTATGACGCACAGGAGAGAACCGCGTTTACAGAGTTGCTGGAGAGCTATGGAGTTCAACTGTGCGTCTATGGACACCTGCATGGAGCGGCGCACAGAGCTCGCGTGGAAGGATTGGTGCGTGGAATCCGCTATCATCTGGTGGCCGCCGACTATCTGCAGTTCGAACCGCTGGCGCTTGATCTGCCTGATTCCCAGGAACGATAGACGCTGCGGCCTCCCAGCATGGTCAGTGGCTCCGGCGCATCAAATCGAAGACTTCCTTGCGCAATAACACATCGTCGGCGTAGGTTCCCCGAACGGCTGTCGTTACCGTGCGCGTGCCTGGTTTATTCACACCGCGCATTGCCATGCACATGTGTTCTGCCTCAACCATCACAGCGACAGCCACAGGATCCAGACGATCTACGAGCGCGTCGGCCACTGACGCTGTCAAACGCTCCTGCAATTGCGGACGCCTGGCGGTGGACTCAACCAGCCGAGCCAGTTTGGAGAGTCCTGTAATCCGCGATCCCTGAGGTATGTAAGCCACGTGCGCATGCCCAAAAAACGGCACCAGATGGTGTTCGCACAGACTGTAAAATGTTATATCCTTGACGAGCACCACTTCATTGTGATCTTCGTTAAATATGGTCAGCAACTGATCCCTGGGATCCTGATGAAGACCTGAAAAGACCTCACTGTACATGCGTGCCACACGCGCCGGCGTTTCCAGCAGGCCTTCGCGCTCCGGGTCTTCACCAATGGCCTCCAGGATCATGCGTACAGCGGTCTGAATTTTTTGCTCATCGAACTGCCCCATGTCATCACTCTCCATAGTGGCCAATATACCACGATTGGACGAGCGATGAAAAGGATGCGATCCCCTATTGCGGGAGACGTTTGTACGCCTGTATGACGCCGTAATGCAGCCATTTGGCGTACGTGGCCATGATACGCTGGTTCTCCTGCATGATCCGCCATACATCGGGTCTGTACGCTTCCGAAGTGACGAGACCGAAGGAATCATAGGTCTCATCCTGCGTGGGGGCGGCTGGAACGGAACCGGACAGGAGCATGCGCACGTCTTGAAACTGGGCGTCGGTATAAAGTCTCTTCCACTGCTGCAGAGTCGGAACCGTCACGGCGCCGTAAGTGTCCTGAAACGTCTGCAGGACATTGTCGGGGAGTGTGGCCGCAGCGCCCATCTCGACGTCCAGGACGAATCCACCCGGTCGCAGCATGCGGTAGTACTCCCCCAACATGGGTTGGACGTCGTTGAACACGGTTACCGATTCCGCAACGATGACATCCACTGACTCCGCGTCAAATGGGAGGGCTCCGCGATCGACCGTCATAAAGGTTACTGGACTTTTCATCGCTTTCGCGCGCGATCTCGCCTTTTCGATCATCTGGGGGTGAATGTCGACCCCAATCACCGAAGCATTGTACATTGTGTGGATCGCGCATGCGGTTCGCCCGGTGCCGCATCCTACTTCAAGCACGGTCGCGCTGGAGTCGATATGCACCTTTTTCATCCAGGCCCGCGTGACGGCAAATCCGCCGGGATGGGCGCTGCCTGCTCCGACTGTGGCCAGAGCGTCATGATAGTTCACATCACTTGCCCCCTCACTCTGTCATGATACGCGACCTCACAGTGACTGGTGCAGGAGTCACGATGCCTGACTCGCGCGGTATATTCAGAGAGGGGTGGTTCCATGGAACGTGGTGTCTCTACTGACAGGACAACTCGCGCAAAGAGGTATGAGGCTTTCTTAATTCTCGTTGAGGGACCCGGTGAATACTACTTTGCGCCCGAAGGGCTGTGCGTGGTGGGCGACAGTCTTAGCTATGCCGTGTACTCTCTTGATTCCCGGCACAACTTTCTGCGCGCGGCTGTATTAAAGTTTCCGCTTGCCGATTTGGTGGGTGACGGCGTGTTTTTCAGACATTCACACGTCAAGTTGGAAGATCTCACGCCGTTCAGAGAGCAGCGCGGTCTGCAAAACGCCAGTGTGACTGACCTGATGGCGGCCCTGTACAGGGAGAATCCGCTTCGCCACCATTTTTTGGCGCGCTTTGCGCCGTAAGTTACGAGTTGGGCGTGGTTGCAGTTACGACCGTAATCCAGGGGCAACGCGCGCCGAGATACCTATTTGCAAAGTAGGGATCATGGAGACTCGACAACACGATGCCTGCGGTCGGATTGAGGGCGTTGACGAATTGGCTGTTTCCCACGTAAATGCCAACGTGTGTCGGTCCATTGGCATACGTTGTAAAGAAGACCAGATCTCCCGGCTGCAACTCCTGCTGGCGCACGCCCGCCCCAAACGTATACTGAAGCCAGGTGGTGCGGGGAGCTGCGATGCCAAGCTGTGCCAATACATACTGGACCAGGCCTGAACAGTCAAACCCGGAGTTGGGGCTTTCGCCTCCCCACACATAGGGTTTGCCGAGCATACTCATGGCGAGTGAAGCGATACGCAAGCCAGGTGTCACTGGCGCCAGCACCCGTTTACTGGTCCTTTGCAGCGATTCGGACCTGGGCTGCTGTGCCTGTTTTGCGGGAACTGTCTGAGTGGTTTTCCTGCCTGAATAATGTTTCACAGTCGGGGCCGAGCGTCGTTCTCTCGCGGCGCCTACTTGTCCGGTTATCATGACCGTCAGTGGTTCTGTCGCACGCAGCGAAAGCGTCTTCCCTGTTCCCAATGAACTGCGGTTGCTGATAGCGAAATGCAAAGTATGTCCTGGATGCTGGCGTTTCCATTCACTCAAATCGGTAATCGTCGCTCCACGCGTCCTGTCTGCGATCGCCTCAGGGCGGATGATCATCCGGCGCAAGATCCGGTTTACTAGTGACAATCGCTGACGTCGCACGGTATTCGATTTTGCCAGGACAGGTCTTGACAGCCCCCACCCGGTCGTGAACAGCGTCACACAAATGCCGAAACTGATCAACGCGATTCGCCACAATTTGGTCATTGCTTCACCTCCAGAATGGTGTGGTGCGTCTGCTTGGTAATCACAGAATATGCGGCTCTCAGAACGCTTAGACTGAAAATGGGCTGACCAAGGCGTCGGTCAGCCCATAATCGGCAGTCCTATTTTTCAAGAGCCAGTTCACTCCGTCGCGACATCCTGATCTGTCTGTTCAGACCCTGGAAAGACCGCCATAAAGTGCTCCTGGGCATCCAGGATCAGGGGCGTCAGACGATCGGCGGCCTCTTGCTGACCCGATCTCGAAAGTTCCCTCTGGTACATCCCCAGCAACTCCTGAACATCAAGCACCCCAGCCGGCCGAAGTGTCGTCAAAAAAACCTTCGCGCCCTTTGCCAGTCTCCGCCGCAGCGCCTCCACTGTCAATCCAAGCTCAGGCTGCAATCGTAGATACACAACGCCGCCAGTCATTCCTGAACAGATCCATGGACCTGGATCCCCCAATACGAGCGCGCGCCCGCCAGTCATATATTCAAAGGCGAATCCCTTCACATTGGCCCTGTCAGCCACTCCTGCGAGATTGTCCTCCAGCGGGGCGGTCAGTTCGCCGCCAATAATCACGTCAGCGCCCGACAGCCGTATGCCCGCTCGCGCGTCGGCAGTGCCCTGAACGATGAACAGCCCGCGTTGGGCGCCATAGGCGACGCCTTTCCCGACACAGCCCCCAACCCGGCTGCCATACCGATTGACGCCCTTTAAGACGACGATCTTGCCGCCTAACGCGCTCTTCCCAACACCGTCTTGCGCTCCTCCTTCCACCCTGAGGAGGACGCCCGCGGCGTTGTATGCCCCAAATCCATTGCCCGCGACGGAACCGCTCTGTAGCTTTACAGAGGCCTGCGCCAACCCCTTTCGGCGATCACGGACTTCAGATCGAACAACAGACCCAGAGAGCATCCCTCCGATCACCCGTTCGCCTGAATGGACCCGCGCCGCTCCGTAGGACAACGTTTCACTGCCGGCCGCCATGGCGCTGACGGCTTGCGCGCCCAACTTGGCGGTCAAAGACTCTTGCCCAACCATGCTCGGTCGCGCCGGAACCCACGCGTACTGGTACTCCCGAGCTGAGTGGCGAGTAAGCAGATCGGTCAGGTCCAGCAGATCTCTTCCGCGGGTCTGCGCAAGCAGTTGCGATTGACCCACCAGAGACTGCAAGGACATAACGCCCAGGTTTGCGGCGATCGTACTTACCTCGGACGCCACACTCTCAAAATAGCGGCACAGTTGCGCCGTCGCAGTCTCCAGATCTCGTGGCGCAAATGCCTTCAGACCATGAACCTGCGCCTGTTCGACAGTCTCAATTTGGGTAGCGATACCGACATGGCAAGTGTCTTTGTGACAACCTCGACAACCCGTACAACCGATCGCGATCATCGCCATCGTGCCAAATCCCACGCGATTTGCGCCGAGCAGCATCATCTTGACGACATCGAGTCCACTCTTGATCCCGCCGTCACACCATACTTCGACCTGCTGGCGCAATCCAGAGTCAAGGAGGGCTTCGTGCGCGAGTTTGACGCCAATCTCCACGGGCAGTCCCACATGGCGCAGAGCGTGGGCGCGCGCAGCGCCCGTGCCGCCGTCAAAGCCGCTCAGCGTAATCACGTCTGCGCCAGCTTTGGCGATTCCTACCGCAATCGTGCCGATACCCGGCACAACCGGCACTTTTACAGCCACCTTGGCGCGCGGATTCACAGTCTTTAACTCGTCGATCATTTGCGCCAGATCTTCAATCGAATAGATATCGTGATTATTGGACGGCGAAATCAGGTCGGTGCCCTGCCGCGCATTGCGTGCATTGGCCACTTTCGCGGATACCTTCGTTCCCGGTAAATGACCGCCCTCTCCCGGTTTGGCGCCCTGTCCAATCTTGATCTCGAGCAAATCCGCAGAGTTGCACAGTTCCGCATTGACGCCAAAACGTCCCGAGGCGATCTGATGGCCGCGATTCTTGGCGAATCTGCCAAGCATGTCTTTGATCTCTCCGCCCTCGCCGTTCATGGAAATCATGTCGAGTTTGGCGGCGGCGGCGGCGTATGCGCGAAAGGCTGTTTCTCCCTGGGAACCAAACGACATGGAACTGATCACAAAAGGCAGTTCATGCTCACCAATCGTCAGGTCCACATCTCTTGGATCAATGTCTTGCCCGTGTTCGATGACGTCAAGAAGATGTCGTAACGAAATCGGTTGCGCGACTTCAAGTTCCTGCAATTTTGCCGCAAAGTCTCCATACAGGGACTGACCGGCGGCAACCTCTCCCGCCGCCTTCCAGATACGCGGCCACAACTGGTACGGCCGCGCCAGTTTCGCAGCGCCATCGCGCAGGGATTGCGCACGGGCGCGCGCAGTCGCTTCAAACGCGGCAAGCGAACCGGCAAGCGCCTTTTCTCCAAAGAACGATTTGATATCCAACAGAGTTGCCACTTCGTCCGCGAGCCCAATGGCTGAAAACAGCCTGTCATAACCGCGTAGTTCATGAATGCCAAGCGTTGACAACACTTTTTCAAGACCCTTTACAAGGGCCGTGTAGGTATTCTCAATTCCCTTCCAACCGTCAAACGCGTAGGCGGATTCGAGGTACAGATACGGACACACGGCGTCTGCTCCAAGTCCGATCAAGACGGCGATGTCGTGAAGATTCCTGATCGCTCCGGACCTGACCACAATATTGCACGCTCTGCGTTGCGATTCCCCGTCTACCGTACGCAACTCCCGCAGGGTTCCGTGCGCCGCGCCGACAACCAGAGCCGGATCGATCGGCGCAGCCCCGTCCGCGAAAGCGAGTCGATCATCGAGCAGCAACAGCACCGCACTGTCCGCGACCGCTGCCGCCACTTCCGCTCGCAGGCGATCCAAAGCTTCACCTAGCGTCTCGTCCGCCTCCTGGCGCGGATAGATTTCGGCCACATCGCCCGGTTTTCGAGACATGTAGTGGGCTACGTCTTCAAGCAGTTGGGTGCCTGTCTTGTGAGCCAAGGCGCGATAGCGGTCCGGCTCATCCACGTCGTGCCCGCCAATGAGGATCGGGCTTTGCAGTTCCATGCGCAATGCCGTGTGCTGTTTCGCGCGCAGCGCCGGCCTTCTCCCCAACACGACACGCGTGGAAAAATGTTCGATTTCACGTTCTCGATCAATCGCCGGGTTTGTGACCACAGCCACTGTCTCTTTCAGGAAATCGGCCACGTTTTGACGCTGGTCGGCCAACGCGGCAAGCGGGCCGTCGAATCCCAGCGATCGAATCGGCTCAGCGCCGTTTGACGCCTGGTGTTCCATGATGCGAACATCCTCAACATCCCACCCAAACGCGGCCATTCTCGCCTCACGGCTGTTTTCCTCGAGACGCGCAGGCGTTAGATGCACGCCGCCCAGCACTGCTGGTCCGCCGAAAGACAGGCCATGTCGGTGACCCGCAAAACTGTGGCGTTCACTCATGCGCAAAAGCGTTTCTTCCTGAGCATCCGCGTGACTGTAAACAGTCACCATTTCCGCGTCCGGAAACTGAAGATACACTTTCTCACCCGGCGCCAGCGGGCGGGGATCGTGAATCATGTCAAAAAGCGGAACAACGCCCTGCTCGGAACTGAAGACCAGGCTGTGATCAGTCTCAACCATCCATAGTGGACGCAAGCCCAGGGCGTCCACTGCGAACAGGGCTTCATCCCCCGCCCGCGAAACGATCGCGGCAGGTCCCTGCGCAAACGGGCCCCACAGCGTCCGCATGAACATATACAAATCCTGCAATTCCGGGCGCATCTGCTTAATCTCATTGACAATCGGCGGAAATGCCAACTCCATAGCTTCAAGAAGACTATATCCGTAAACATGTCGCAGACTCTCCAGCAGTCGATTCAAATCCTGCGAGTCGGACCCG
>JAJZEE010000013.1 GCA_021805735.1 Bacillota bacterium | reverse complement strand
AGGAACTGCTCCAAGGGTAACGAAAGGCTCCTGCCGTGTACACGTGGAGAAAGGCGCGGCGGGAAATCTTATCGGGACCGGGTAACACCCGGGAAGATGGCAACACGAATCAGACATAGGAAAGGGCGACTTTTCCGCTCTCTGGTCCGGCTCATCTTCGGTGGTGCGAGAGCAGCCTCCAAGCGGATGAATCCTGCAAGACCGCGGGCTCGAAAGAGTCGGGAAAGCCTACTGGAGAGTTTAGCAGGTTTTTCGAACCAGGTTTATTAATGAGCGTCACGCTTACAGACATCTACTGGAGCATATTCGAAGACAAGAACTGGACGTTGCATCTGGCGGCGACAGACAGCGGACTCTGTTGTATCACCCTGCCCAGTGAGACCCTGGATACGTTCGAACACTGGATGACAAAACACTTTCCACATAGTCGCCTGATTCATGACGAGTCCAAACTCTTGCCATATCAACAGCAACTCGTGGAGTATTTTGCTGGAACCCGTCGGGAATTTGCTTTCCCGCTCGATCTAAGAGGCACACCGTTTCAGATAGCGGTATGGCAGGCGCTTCTTCAGATTCCGTATGGCGAAACCAGGAGTTATTCCGACATTGCAACGACCATCGGGCGTGCCACTGCAGTCAGGGCTGTTGGCGCCGCCAATGGCGCCAATCCTATACCATTTGTGATCCCCTGCCATCGGGTGATCGGAAAAAACGGAACACTCACTGGATACCGCGGCGGACTCGATGTCAAGGCAGAACTGCTGCGCTTGGAGGGCATTCAATCGGTGGTATAAGTGATATCGTCAATTTGTTCTGGTTCATTCTGCGCAGACGGTGCTATGACTGTTGTGATCCATCGTTTTTGTAAGCAACGATGACTCTGGAGAAAGGGAATGTATACAAGTATCGTTTCGTTTGAATGCGATCCGTCAGCAGCGCCAACGTCTCGATATATGTCTGCGTTGGCAGGATATCTGAAATAACAAGGCGACCGTTCAACCGCAGTACACGCCACATCTCTCGAATAGCCAGAGCCCTGTTATCATCGCCCTTGATATTGTGCAGAACAAAATTTGAAACGACAACGCTGAACGTTTCGGTCTCAAAGGGCAATTTGCGCACGTCTCCGTCCAAAATCTCGATGCCGGGAACTCCCTCAGTCTCTGCATTTCTCTCCAAAGCGCGTCGACCGTTTCCTCCAAGATCCCACTGAGACCACCTGTCAATCGCCGTTACCTTGCATCCCTGCCTTGCTGCGGCAATGGCCAACAGTCCGCGCCCGGCGCCCACGTCAAGCAGTACGTCGCCCGCCTGTACGTTCGCCAGACCAAGAATCACGTACCGATGGCTGATTTTAATCACCGCAGAATACAACAACATCCATAATCCAATGGCAAAGAGGTACAGACCAAAAACCAGTCCAAATAGACTGTGGGGCAACGCGAACAGGCTAACGATGGAAAATCCGGCGCCTATTCCAATGAAGATTGCCACCCAAAAGGGAGCGTCGATCCCATATCTCAAGGTAAATCTCATTCGCGATGCTCCATTCAAGAGATTGATTCTATTGTACCACAAATGCCCAGCATTATTTCCAATAGAATACTCCCCCACATTTCCCCTGCCGCATGAGACTGCTGCCATCGTGCTTTACACCTGACTGCCGAACGTTTCTTCCGTCGATCCGGTGCGTACCCCACAACTGCTCCCCCACAGAGAGACCATGACCACACCAAACAGCGCCGTTGCTCCGCCAATGACAGCCATCAGGCTGGGGATTTCACCGATCCAAAGCCAGGCGAACGCAATCGAGAGCACCGGGTTCAGGTACAGGGAACTGCTGACGATGCTCGCCTTGGCCCGGGACAGGGCGAACGACCAACACACGTAGGCTACAACTGCCGGAAAGACGCCGATATACAATACAGCGCCGGTGGCTTCCGCCGTCGCGTGGTAGACCGCCGGAACAAGTCCCGGTAAGAAAAACAGCATGGGGATTGTGCCGAACCACGTACAATAGGCCATCAATTCAATCGCGCTGTACCGTGACAACAACGGTTTCTGCCATACGAAGAAGGCGGAGGCGAACAAGGTGGGGAGAAGGATGAGCACTGCGCCTATGGTGAATCCCTGCGGTTGTCCAGATTGAAAGGTGATGAGAGAAATGCCGAACATCCCAATGGCAATTCCCAACCATCCGAGAACGGAGAGTCGTTCTCGAAGAGCTAAGACGGCGATGATCGCGGTAAAGGTGGGAACGGTTCCCTGAATAAGACCTGCGGTGCCTGCGGGTACGACTTGTTCACCGAATGCGAGCGTGATCTGATACATAAACACACCGATCAATCCAAGGAACGCGAGCTTGGCCATGTCAAGGGGATGAGCCAAGCGGACTTTCCCCAAACCTGCGAGAACGGCGAAGACGCATGACGCGAAAAGGAAGCGCAGGAGGACAAGGTGACCCGGTGAGTACCCTCCGAGCAGTCCTGCGCGAATGCCGGCAAACGAGGAGGACCAGAGAAGCAGGGCGGCAAGGATTGCGCTGAAAACTTTCCACTTCAATGCGGATTCCTCCCTGGCATCATCGGAAAAGCGGCAGACTGCCCGTCAGCCTGCGCACCATTTTGACGGGTCCGTACAGTCCTAGCCCGAGGTATTCCAGTTCCCGAGAGGTGATCTTTTCCATGTGATCAACGTAGGCCTCATACGACTTGTGCATTTGCGCGGTGGTCGTGAAGGCGATCACCAGCAAATCCGCAAATTCGGGTTGCGTGGTCTTGTCGCGCAGTTCACGCAAAAGTTCCCGGGATCCTTTCAGAATGGGAACTGGCGCTCGGACAATGCCGACATGCAGAAGATCTGATGCATCCAGGACATCCTCACCCACAAGACCGGTCGTCTTGTTTCCCATGGCTACACCCAAAATGGCGGCGGTGTTGGCCGCCAGCCCTGCCGACGACCATTCGTCCAGGACGATGACGCACTGCTTCTCCAAAACATCACGTCTCCTTCATTCTGATGAGCAGAATCATAACACAATTTATTTTGTATGCAAATAGTACGTATACGAATTACATTTTACATATGACCAAACGGATGTTATCCTGAAAATCGCCGCAGGCGTATTTTCTTCCCGGTTGTTGGTGGCGCGAAGCGCCATGGAAGTCTATCTTCAAGTGGAAACGATGAAATGAGGCGGCATCCGTGCAGAATATCACCGATTGTATCGAGTTTCTGTTGAGCCGATCGCTGCAAAAGGCGAACCAGATTTCAAAGTCCCTGTTGACACCGTTCGACATCACCCCTCCCCAATACACGGTGTTGCATGTACTGTGGGAAAAAGACGGGGTGTCAGCTTCCGATCTGTCTTCCCGACTGCACATTGACGCCGCCACGTTGACCGGGATGCTGGATCGTCTGGAACAGAAAACCCTCATCCGTCGAATGCCTGATCCGGCAGATCGCCGTGTAAACTGCATTTTTCTCACGGAACCGGGAAAAGCGCTTCAGGAAAGCCTGTCCGGCACGGTGGAATTTGTGAACGAGAGGACATTGCAAGGACTGTCTCTGGATGAAATTCAAACCCTGAAACAACTTCTGACCAAGGTATATAAGCCGTAGCCGGTTCCCCGGACTACGATCAGGAGAAACTGAGTCTCCCTGCATCGAACGGAGATTTCGCCGAAATCGGCTGGCGATCCGGCGAAATCGGTTGGCAATCCTCCCGAACTAGGATGGAGATTCTGCGACCGCCCGACAGACAGTTCCCAAACGCCGTTTCACTGACTCGCGCGCGCTGCGCCCGAACCAAAGGCCGACGGCGGCGTCTGCTTGATCATAAATGTGACCGCCATCGAGATCATTCCAGTCAGGAAACTCGCCCAAAACATGCTCCCATAGCGGCCGCCCGACGCGTGGATGAAAAATCCGGCCAGAGGCGCCGCCACCAACAACCCGACAGCCTGAGCAATCCCAAATATGGCGTATAGTCGCCCGTGCAGTTCCTGCGCTCCGGCGGCGCCGACTGCCGCGTCAGCCACTTGCCTCTCCAGGAGATCCGCCGCCAGCGCGTACGAAATGATTTGAATGCCGCCCCAAAGAACTCCCCCGATCGCGAGCAGAATGTAGAGAATGATCAGTGATTTCGTCGGCACAGCAGCGAGAGACACCAAGGCAAACAGTCCTAACATCACGCCCATTGAGTCGCGGGGCGAAAATCGCGAATACAGACGGCCGAACCACAAGGCGGTGATCACGCCCGTGATCGTGAAGATCGACATTCCGATCGCGGAATCAAACACCGTTCCTCCCACCCCGTGGACGATAAATAATGTAAAGAAAGAAGCGATCGCCTCAAACGCAACCCAGGACAGCGCCTCCACAATGTAGAATTTGGCGAGGTCTCCGCGCAAGAGCAGCGCCCACGACGCGCCGACTCCGCCCCCACCGGTTGCCGCTGCGGCGCCTCTCACTGCCGAACCGGCCATGGTTTGCGCACCCTCCGCCGTTTCCCCAGCCTCCGTAGCAGCGACGCCGCCGATGCCAATTCCAGCGCGCGATGTACGCGCCTTTTGCCAATCGAGTTCCAACTGCTCGACAGTCGGCTCGCGAACCGTCAACACAGTGAGCAACCCTCCTGACAGAATCAGAAAGGATGCGAAGCCAAACGCAAACGGGTGCCCCAAGTACTCCCACATCATCGGGATCACCAGGAACGAAACGAGATTCCCGACCTCCCACCACAGATTCAAATATCCCGAAGCCATTCCCCGCCTGGATTCGCCTACCAAATCCGGCATCCAGGCCAAGTAGGGACTCACTGATAGTTGTTGAAAGAAATAAAACGCGACGAGAATCCAGATAGCCGCCGTCGCAGAACCCGCATAATAAAACGCCATCCAGCTCAAGGCGGAACCCGGAAAAGCAACCCACAGATAGGCCTTGCGCCGCCACCCCGGTCGCTTCGTTCGATCGCTCAGCCACCCGGTGAGGGGGAGAAACAACAACCCAAACAGACCTTCTAGTCCCAGAACGATCCCTATGACCTGAGGTTGCACCTGCAGGGTCGCCAGCATGGCCCCTGTGAATACCTTGTTCGCGCCGAACCCGATGTTGCGACCGAACCCCGCTGCTCCCAATCGATGAATCTCGCCAGCGTCAAATGTGCTGTCGACAGTGTTGACAAGTGCGCGATCTTCCATGACACCCCTCCGGCCACAATGCCCTGTATGATTTTTCCTTCATTATAACAGAGCATTCGCTGAGAATCGCCATCTTTTTTTCAGACCACGAGACGTCAACACGGCAAGTCGCAGGTCGCAGGTCGCAGGTCACAAGTCGCGCCGCGCAAAACGCCACACCGCGAGAGCCAGTACGGCCGCAAGGTAAAACACGGCGTAAACGACGAGTGCCGAACTCGGCGGTTGCGATGCGCCAAACGGGCCCGCAAATCCGCCGAAGGCTGCGGCAAGAGGCCCGCCAATGACATGCAGTGCACGCCGGTAGAGCCCATCGCTCGGCAGGATCAGGTTGGTCACCACTCCAGCGTATAAGAACCCTGCCCCGTGTTGCGGCGCGAAAGTGACAAGCTGCTCCGCGGAGCCGGCGAGAAACGCCGCGCCAAAAAGAATCGCCACCACCACGCCGTTGGCCACCGCCGGCAGGAATGTCGAGCCGCAGAGTGTGACGGCCGAAACCACCCAGGCCTCCAGCACGAAGAGCATCCACCCCTGCACGGAGCTTGCGGTTACGATCGGCACGTTGGAAAACCAATAATGAACTTCCGCCATCAAGCCAAACATCACCGTCGTCACAAACAGGAGTTGCACAAAAGCGAACCCGGCCCATTTGCCGAGGATCACCTCGTAGCGCCGGATCGGCCGCGGGATGATTGCCGCAAGCAGCCCTTGCTCCACTTCCCCGGAGACGGCCCCAATCATGGAAAAGATCGAAAAGAAAGCGATTAGAAAATAGACAAAAAACAAACCCAAATACTGCGCAGCCATTCCTTCTGCAAAAAGGGCGGTCGTTGCTGACTGAACATAGGAAGGGGGAATCGCTTCATGCATCTGCCGCAGCAGGAACCAAAAGAGCGCGAAAAATGCCGCCGTCATCACCACCGTCGCCGACAACAGGCGTCTGCGCCACGTTTCAAGCACCGTCAGTCTAACGATGGTCCACATCGGGCTCCCCACTCTCGCGCAAGGTGTCAATAAACCAGTCCTCCAAAGACTGGAGCACGGATTCCACTTCGTAAACATCCACTCCATATTTCGCGAGCGCCCGGTGAATGACAGGCAACCGCTCCCGGTCGCCGTCCAGATGAAGAACTCCCGATTGACGCGACGCGTCCGCGACAGTCAAGCCTTCCAACTCAGACAGGGCCGCGACCGCCTCGGCATTCATCGCGCCCACGACAATCCGGTACCGCGGCTTGGCGCCAAGAATGTCCGCCATATCGCCGACATAATGAATTCTCCCCTTGCCAATCAGGGCGACTCGATCGCACAACCCCTGCAAGTCAGACAGCAAATGGCTGTTCAAAAAGACCGTCTTCCCCTCCGCGCGCAGGCGCCGCAGGAGGTCCGTGACTTCCCGTCGTCCAACCGGGTCCATGGCCGATGTGGGTTCATCCAGAACAAGCAGATCTGGCTCGCCTACGAGCGCTGCCGCCAAACCGAGGCGCTGTTGCATGCCTTTGCTAAACGCGCGTACCCGGTGGCGCGCGCGCGATTCCAACCCGACTATGGCAAGCACACGCAGGATCTCCGTCCGATCCACCTCTGTCCGCTTCGCCAAGCGAGCGTGCAGCCGCACCACTTCTTCCGCGGTCAGCCACTCCTGATACCGAAACAACTCCGGCACGTACCCCACCCTGCGGCGAGGCGCGAGTTCCGTGTGCGGGCGGCCGAACAGCCGGACGAGCCCTTCCGTGGGGTGGACCAGCCCGAGGATCATTTTGACAAATGTGCTCTTTCCCGCCCCGTTAGGCCCGAGGAAACCAAAGATTTCCCCGGGCCTGACCACCAGACTGACGCTGTCGCACGCTACCGTTTTACCGTACCGTTTCGTGAGAGCCAGCGTTTGAATCGCGTATTCGAAAGGCAACCCTGACTCCTGGATCACGGAAACAGTCCTTTCGCCTGCGCCAGAAACGCGGCCGACGTCTGTCCGGTCGTCGTCCCATAGTAGGACGCGGTCCACGCGCAGATCACTCCGTGATCCAACCAGATCAGAGTAAAACTGTTTGGCTGCGTGACGTCTGTTCCCAGCACGGCTGGCATGCCGTGAAAGGTCAGAGACTGCGTCTGGCCTGAAACAGTCGGCAAAAAGAGCGTGTCGCTCCAACTGCTGGCGCCGGCAATCGCCTCTTTCAGGGTAGAAGGTATCATCGGCATCGCCAGAATGGCGTTCTTGATCTGTGCCATGTTCACACCGCTTTGCACGGTTACGACGGGGGTGTGCAATTCGACGAGGTTGTACGATACGCCGGATGTCGTGCCCGATGTCGTGCCGGACGTCGTGCCGGGTGTCGTGCTCGATGTCGGGCCATTGGACCCGCCAAAGCCGGAAGCGGAAAAGCTCGCCGGAACCTGCACCTGAATCGGAACCCCGTTAACACTCTCCGGAAACAGTTCCGTGCCCCCGTAGGCCTGTATGGAAGCATTGATATTGTTAACGTTCAGGCGGATCACCGTCTCGCCAGGTGACACCGCGCTTATGGAACCCTGCGAAACCGGGATTGATGTCGGCCACAGATCCGGCAGTCCACTGGCCGTTGCCGCTTGGGCAACGCTCGGACTGGACGTGTCTTGACTCGACTGGACTGTGTCAAAGGATCCCAATTGGCTGATGTTCAGCTTACCCTTCTGAGTGAGCACCTGTTTCAAGCGGGAAATGTCATTTGGCGTCAATTGCACGGCCTGCAGGTTTTGCACGCGAAACGTGTGCAAAAACGCGGCAAGCACCCCTCTCGCCGGGGTGGCGGCCAAAATGCCAATCACGGCGACCGCCGCTGTAGACGCGTAAACCCAAGCCAAAACTGGACGGCGCGTTCGCCTTTGCCAGCCCGCTCGCGCCAGACGGTCTCCGATGCCAGCGGCGCCCTTTCCGAGAGCCTCTCGCACGCCGCCCGGAACAGCGGCGGTCGCGTCGCCCCAACCGCCAGCCGCTCGCGCCCCGCTTACTCTCGCCACGCTCGCGCCACCCGCTGCGTCGACGGCTTTTGCACTGATTCCCACAAGCGCCGCTACCTCGACAAGGGTTTTCCCGCACTCGATACAGCCTTCCAGATGCGCGTCCATCTCACTGTAAAGCGAATCGTCAGTCTCCCGATCCAAGAAGCGCAACCACTGATCCTCCGTGTAACACGCCGTGTTCATCGACCTCGTCCTCCTCTCGCTCATACTCTCGTTTGAGTTTTTTCATCGCGCGCAACAAGAGAGTTCCCACCATCGCGTCATCCACATGGAGCACCTGTGCGAGTTCCCGGTAAGAGTATCCGGCATAACGCAATTCGAGCGCGCGCCGATCCCGCTCAGGAAGATGGCCAAGGGCCCTGCGCAGACGTTCCTGGTTCGCGCGAGTCTCCCATTCCTGCTCCGCTGAGGGCGCGGCGCCCACATAAGGCTGCACCCTCAGTCGGCGGTTCCTTCGCTCTCCCGCCGTTTGCGAACGCAGTCGATCGTAGCAAATTCGAACCACGACGGTCCGCAGCCAAGGCGCTGCCCGGACCACGCGGTCACCATCTGATAACCCGCGCAAGAACGCCTCTTGCACGACATCTTCCGCGGCAGACCAGTTGCCAACGATTCGCACGGCCAATCGCACAAGACTCTCAAACTCGCTGTCATAGAGTCGATGCCATTCACTCTCTGTCAGTCGCCTGACGTCTCCAATCGCCTTTTCCAGTCTCTTTCCCTCCCCTCTGTCTATAAGACGGATCACCCGCACTCTTTATAGCATTCAGGATAAGAACCGATCATTCACGCGGACCTCTTTAACGCCAAAAGCGCCACAGTAACCAGAATACAGAGTCCTCCAAACAACGCCGGCATTCCTAGGCGCACGTTTAGAAACACCATGGCAACCACCGCTGAGGAGAGAGGTTCTGCGCAGGCCAGAAGACTGGTTTCTGACGGCGATATGTATTTGAGGCTGGAGATATACAGATAAAAGGCCAATAGGGTTCCGAATACGACTACAAATCCCACTAACCACCACGCATCCGATGATCCGTGCCCGACAAAATGCCAGGGCTGGCTCTTGCAGGCCATAGCGAACCCTCCAACCAGCATAGACCATCCGACGATTGTTGCGGGGCCATGCCTTTGCAACAAACCATTTGGGTACAGCGTATAGAACGCGAGAGCAAGAGCCGAGAGCAATCCCCATGCCACTGACACTGCTGGAACTGAAAATCCCCGCCACTGACCGTCAGTCACCAGCAGAAACGTGCCGAGCAGCGCCAGGAAAACGGCCGCGAACTCCCACACATTCGGCATACGGCGCCGCTTCATCGCCAGATAGACCGTGATCAGCACCGGCCCCAAATACTGGAGCAGCGTTGCCGTCGCCGCATTTCCGTCCGCTATCGACGCAAAATATGTGTATTGAACGCCGAGCAGACCAAAGACGCCAAACAGGACCACGCGAACTGCATCCCTCCAATTCCTCCACACGGCAATGATGTGGGTGAAACTGGAGCGGGATATAACGAGAAGCAACAGCAACAAGCCCGAGGCAATCATCCGAATCGTCACAAGCCACGCAGGACTAAATCCATCATATTGAAACAGAACCTGCGCGGCCGTTCCAGACAGTCCCCACAAGACAGCCCCGCTGAGCACCATAAGAATGCCTTTCATTCGTCCGTTATTGGCAGACAACTGACTCCCGGTCAGAACCCTTATGTCAGCCTGCTCCACACCCAGTCTCCCCTTGTTTCATTTCAGCCCGCGACAAGGAAGGACGGAACACAGAAGGCGGCTTATCGTCTTGGGCGAACTCTGTGCCATGTGTCTCGCGTACGTCACGGATTGCCGAGCGTATCATCATGGTGACCGCAATTGCGAACAACAAGAATATCCGGCCCTTCATAATGGAAGGTCATCCGGATGTTCATTGTGGCAGTCGCCTCAAACACACGCCCGTATCCTTCCATTTTTCTCGTGCGTAATGAGGGATGTAGCGGGTTGACAGTCAGCCGTTCGAGCGTCTTTTGGATTGCCTTGCGTGAATGGGGATCCAACTTTCGAAAACTCTTTATAAATCGATCCGTAAGATACAGTTCCATGGTTCAATCCTCGCTCAACTTGGAAAAATAGTCCTCCAATTCCTCTTGCGAACCAATCGTCTGAAACCGTCCGGCGCGATAATCTTCTTCCGCTTCTTTCTCCATCGCTTGCCATGATTCCGTCCAAAACCATGCTTGCGAACGCGGAATTGAAATCATCGGCTCAATGATAATACGACCTTGTTCATCAAGTTCAATGAACAGGGGGTCTCCCTCTTCCAGATGCAGTCGTTCCATGATTGACTTGGGAAGAGTGATCTGCGAACGCTTATTCAATCGAATTTTCATCGCCGACTGATCCCCTTGTGCACTGAAATTCGTCGCTTGTGTCATCTTATGCGCCACCATCCTGACCATTATTCAGCAATTCATTTATTCTGGATTTCAGATAAACAGATCTCAGATATCATCCTATAAGTATGAGATGAGAAATGCAAGTACGCAATCACCCTGCGGAAGAACCATACTGGTACACACGCTTATTGGCAGTCTGCAACACCACGCCGATCAATCCCGGCCAAGACAGCGATACAGTTCACGGAGTACATCGGCCAGCGACTGATCAGTGACTGCTGATGCGGTCCGGTCTGGCAGATCCTTTGCCGCCATCCCATACAAGAGATACTCTCCTGACGCGATGTCTCCAATGAGACCCACATCAATCAAGGCGTGCGGCAACCCGCCTGTCATATTCCACTGCCGATACGACGGAATGCCCGCCGTCTTGTCCGCCTGCCGCACCAACCCCGCAACAACCGGTTCCCACAGTTCGGAGTTTGTCTGAAATCCTGTGATCGCTCTCTGCACCAACCCAACCATAGCATCGAGCCGACCACTGTTGCGACTCTCGTTTCTTGGTTCAGAATCCACATGAATAGCCGGATACAGGAGCAATATCGAATGACTCAGGTCACGCCATCCCCCGACCCGATTCGCGATCGCGTTCGCGCAGGACTGGTCATGGCAGGCAATCATGACTTCAACCGTGCGCCGCAGCGTGTATTGACGCTGACCCTGCAAGTGCGGGTACAAGACGTGACTATCCTCCCGGGGATCGAAGACAAGGTCGGAGATCCGTTCATCCCAGGTCAATTCGCGAGTCTCCACCTTCGCTGCTATTGCTGCACCAATCGCCAGTTTCGCAGCGCAAGCAAGCGGGAACTGTTCACCGGCGTTCCACTCACCCTGTTCACGACCGTCGGCGTCCAGCACGATCCATCCGACAAATCCCGGCAATGACCGGAGTCTCGCCAGCACCCCATCTACTCCCATTTCCGTCTCTATCCCTCCCAAAACTACACAGCGATATAGTATCGTATAATCATGTCATTCTGTGTCACTAATTATAAGGAGGTCAACATTCTTGTCGCGAACGGTACGATTACTTGAACTCCTGATACGACTGCAGACCTTGCGCCAATTCACGGTTCAGGCATTGGCCGACGAGTTTGGCGTGTCCAGACGAACCATGCTTCGAGACCTTCAGTCCCTCTCGGAACTCGGTGTTCCGCTTGCCGCCATATCGGGGCCACACGGCGGGTACCGACTCATCAGGGAACAGCAAATGCCCCCACTGATGCTCACGGCAGATGAGGCGATTGCCCTTATAGTATCTTATGAGTCTTTACAGCAATATGCAGATTCCCCGTTTGATTTTGACAAGTCAGCGGCTATGGCCAAAATTCAAGGAGCCCTGCCAATGAAAGTGTTGCAGAAACTCGACGCCGTGCGGGCTCATCTGGCGATGCCTGAATCACGCAAATCATACCAAGCTCCCTATCTTCGCGAACTCCTTGACGCAGCGATAGCCAAGATACATCTGCGCATTCGTTACGACTCCCGATCAGGGTTGTCTGAACGGACCATTTTCCCCTATGGTTTGTTTGCCGCCAATGAAATGTGGTATTGCGCATGTTATGACTACAGACGCAGCGCCCATATATCATTGCGAGCAGACCGTGTGATCGGCATTGTAGATCGCGCCGACAATATGCCCATTCCCGCGCAACTGTCACTGCGAGAATGGATGTCTGCCGATGACCGATCTGCAAAAGACGCGCTGCCACTGCGCGTCCATGTCACCGCCGAAGGGATGCGCTATGCTGACTGGAGCGCCTTCGGCGATTATCTGCAGCGGTTGGAGGATGGCACAGGAGTCATTGACATGATGATCCGGACATCGGACGTCGATTTCTACGCGCGCCTCTTTATTCGCGTGGGCACCGATGCGATTGTGCAATCCCCACCCGAACTGCTTGCCGCGATTCGTGTTCGTCTAACCGCTTTGTTTCATCAATACGAAAATTCATGACGGAACTTGTCACCAATCATCGGTATACTGGTCGTAGCAACGTGTGCAAGGCTGACAGACGACAAAGCAAAGCACTTTCGTACGGCTGTGACTGCCGCACACCATGAAAGAAACGGGTGAATGATAGATGCGGGAAGCCGAATTGGAGGTGGATGTCGAATTCTTGCGAAAAATGGTCAACGAAGACGGCCTGTTGCCTCGTACTGTATCCGCGTGGCCGCTCATGCTGTCGCTCATCGAAAATTTCGCTTCTTCCGACGCGCATTTGCGCGACGAACTGTCTTATAGTCTGGTCGCACAACTGATTCTAAGGAACGGTCTCGCGGGTGATCAGTACGAAGAGCTACTCAGGATCGCCACGGATGAGGCGCATCTATTCTTTAGAATCGGCGAGACAGACAGCGATTCCGTGTTCATGCGCTCATTTTCTGTCCTGCTTGTTCCGCTTGTGATCGACAGGGCGGACCAGTCCGCCTCATTGCCACAGGATCTGGTTCAGTCAGTCACCGAGAGCGTCCTGCACTACGCATCATCAGAACGCGATTGGCGGGGATACATTCCCGGCAAAGGTTGGGCTCATGCGGTCACGCACACGGCGGACGCTCTCGGCGCCTGCGCGCTGCATCCCGCAACCGCCGGGGAACAGGTAAAACGAATTCTGGAGTCCATTCGCCAGCTTGCGATGCTGCCCTCGCCTCTCGGTTATCTGGAGGATGATCGACTCGCGATGGCCGCCTTCTCCATCATCCAGAAAAGGGGAGTCCATGAGTCAGTTGCGGACAGATGGCTGGACGCGTTTCAGTTGCTGGATTTACGGGGCCAGGATGCGACACTGAGCGGGGCCAATGCCGAACACTTTCTGCGCAGCCTGTATTTCAGATTTCTCCATGCGGATCGCAGCAGCGGCTGGCTCCCGAAAATCGAGTTTGCAGTTACAAGATTTGATGTATTTCAGATTCACGGGTCCGGTTAATGTGTCGGGGTTCAACCGCCCATGTTCCAGTCGCCAA
Organism: Bacillota bacterium; assembly: GCA_021805735.1. Taxonomy (GTDB): domain Bacteria; phylum Bacillota; class Bacilli; order Alicyclobacillales; family SLC66; genus JAKADD01. Next base: position 38,009 of record JAJZEE010000013.1, on the reverse strand, counting down.
CCCACCATCCACCTGCACCGCCCGGCATCCCTCTGCCGTTCGCGATCCCCGCTCGCGAACTCATGCCGATCGCCCCTGCCGTATCATGCGTCGGACGGCGAATACTGACCGAGTTCAGCGATCTCCGCGCGCATGCGCGTGACGTCCTCCTGCGTCACATCCGTCGTCGTCGGCGGCGTCAGAACGCCGTCCAGCAACGTCCAGACAGCGCCGCGAAATTGACGGATGAACCAGCGGTCATGCGACACCGCGATGATCGGTCCGGGAAATTCGTTCACCGCGCGCTCAAACTCTTCCATTACTGAAAAACTGACATGGTTGGTGGGCTCATCAAGCAAGAGCAGGTTGGGTCGCTCGGCCAGCAGGCGCGCGATCATCAATTTGCGGGCCTGACCAGGACTCAGACTGCCGACAGACACGTTGAATTCGTCAAAGCGAAACAGTTGATAGGATAGCAGAATCGCAATATGTTCCTCCCTGGCGCCCGGAAGTTCCGCGCGGAACTGATCCAACACAGTGACGCGCGGATCAGGAAACTCCCATTCCTGACGGAGATATCCAATCCGCACGTGTGAGGGAATGTGTACTGCCCCTTCCGCGAGGTGCGCAATCCCCGCAATGACATTCAGCAGCGTCGTCTTCCCAGCTCCATTGAGTCCGGTGATCAACACGCGATCCTTGCGCCCGAGCGTGAACGTCACCCGCCGCAAGATGCGCCGATCGCCGTTCCCCGCAACAGACACTCCGGACACCGCCAGCGCCAGCGAACTATGAATGCGTTCCCTGGAGAAATCCGCTGCAAATCGAAGCGGGTCGGGCGGTCTCGGCACTGGATCAGCCAGTATTCTGTCTAACAGGACCTCTGCGGATCGGATATTGCGCGAGACCACCGCCTGGACTTTTGCTCCGTGACGATTGTACGCCATCTTGTTGTGATCTCTCGGTGGCCGATGGTGACCCGCCGGATGCGCCTGCTCATGGATGCGTCGCCGCAGTGCGTGGATCTCCTCCTGCTGCTCCGCGAAACGCGCGTCCCACTGCCGTCGCTCGATCCGTTTTCGCGTAAGATAGTCATCGTAGTTGCCGGCATAGGCGCGCAGACGATGATCATATTCATCAATCTCCAGGATGGCGCTCACCGTCTGGTTGAGAAACTGCCGATCATGCGATACGACAAGAAGGGCGCCCGAAAATGCGCGCAGATAGCCCTCCAGCCAATCCAGCATAGCCCCATCCAGATGATTCGTAGGTTCGTCCAACAGCAGGAGATCAGGCGCACCCACCAGGAGCGCCGCAAGCCCCAGCCGGGTCTTCTCGCCACCCGACAACGACGACACAGGACGCATCGCATCAATATCCGCGAGTCCAAGTCCGGCCAGCACAGTCTCTCTCCGGTATTCCAACTCATAACCGCCGCGTTGTTCAAAACGCACAGCGAGTTCCCCGTAGTCTTTCATGACGCGGTCCAGCGATTCTGCCGGAACCATTCCCATGAGCGCCGCCAAGTCTTTCAACTGTGTCGCCATCGTCAACAGATCATGCTGCGCGTCGTCGAGGAACGAGTGAACCGTCTGCTCGCCAATGGGTGCAAGCGTCTGCGGCAGATAGCCCCATTCGCAACCCCTGGCCATCGTGACAGAGCCCGAATCGGCCTGAATCATCCCTGTCAGGATTTTCAGCAAGGTGGATTTCCCCGCTCCATTTGCGCCGACAAGCCCTGCGCGTTCCCCACGACCGAGCGTAAATGATCCTCGATCGAGGATCATCCTGTCTCCATACGATTTGCTGATGTCTTGCGCGATCAACACCGTCATGGACATCGCCTCCCTGGCATGCGAATCAAGATTCGCCCGCAACAAAAAGGCCATGGAGCAGACGCCCCACGACAGACACGCAACCGCTTTGACAGTACATCTCGACGTCAAATAAGGCGGCCCCGTCTTTCCATGGGTGCTTTCAGGCACGCGCAAGCGATAGCTGCGCGAGCCCGCCGCCGTTGCAGCGGCATCTGCATTCTGCGTCCTCTTTGTTACAGGCGCTCAGAATCCAAACGAAATATCCATGGCGTCGACGGGATACCACCTTTCCGTGTTCACACTGAAGTCATGCTCAGTATACACCTTTCACTATGCTCCGATCACTTCGATCACGATTTTATCGTCCTCAGACGACGCAGACCCCCCAAACTCGACGGCCCTTTGCAGTCCGCGTAGGCCAGCGGTCGCATCGCCCTCGGTTCTTGCGTACACCGTCGCAATGACTTCGCCGACCTTGAACGTCTTTCCAGGCTTGGCGTAACACAGCAGTCCCACCTCATGATCCACCGGGTCTTGCAGCCGTTGACGACCTGCGCCAAGCTCCAGGGCGACTCGACCGACAGCATGCGTGTCGATGCGTTGAACCGTCAGCATCCGATCTGCGACCCATTCTTCACGATAGGGAGCCAGCGGAAGATCCTGTCGTAGGGTTGACACATCGCCGCCTTGGGCCTCTATCCATTCTTCAAACTTCGCCAACCCAAGTCCTTGGTCCAATGCGCGCGTCACCTGACTCATGGCGTCCTCTGCGGCAATCCCGCGCGTCATGGAAACCATGTGAGTCGCAAGGGCAATGACTTCTTCTCTCAGATCCTTTGGCCCGTTTCCCCGTAAACAGCTCAGAGCCTCATTGATTTCAATGGCGTTTCCGACGGCAAAACCAAGGGGACAGTCCATGCCGGTCAGGAGCGCCCGTACGTTGCGGCCATGATAGGCGCCGATGCGCACCATCAGTTGGGCCAACTCTCTGGCGCGGTCCAGGGACTGCATGAAAGCGCCGTTGCCGACTTTCACATCGAGAACGATATTGGGAGAGCCTCCCGCAAGCTTCTTGGACATGATGGAGACGGCGATTAGTGGAATGCTGTCCACCGTTGCGGTCACATCCCGCAACGCGTACATTTTTCTGTCGGCCGGAGCCAGTTCCCCCGACTGCGCTACGACGGCCAAGCCGACGCGTTCCACCTGCTTCGTGATGTCCGCTCGCGAAAGCGTCACTCGAAACCCAGGAATACTCTCCAGTTTGTCGAGGGTGCCTCCCGTATGCCCCAACCCGCGGCCGGACATTTTGGCGATGGGAACGCCCAGGCTCGCCACCAGAGGAGCGACAATCAATGTTGTTTTGTCTCCCACGCCTCCGGTGGAATGCTTGTCCGCAAGCCCCAGGGGGTCAGCCGTTTGACTTCCCGACCTGGCCACGGCATCCGTCAACCAGAACACCTCTTCGTCACGCAGTCCCTGGCAGTACGCGGCCATCAGCCAGGCAACCACCTGATAATCCGGCCAAGTACCGTCGACGATGCCAGAAACCAGACGTTCCACGTCCTTTTGAGTCAGTTCTGCTTTGTCCCTTGTTTTCTCAATAATATCAATCACGGTCTGCACCCACCTCGTGCTGAGTCTGAGATCAAGAGCATACCCTATGCGCCCCGTTCCTGCAATCTCGCGTTACACAGTTACTGGCGCGAAAAGGCCTGCAAGAACCGCTCCTGCGCCGCGTCAACCAGCGTGCGTATGCGCGTCTGCGGTACAGTCAGGAGAACGCCGTCTCTCATCACCTCCCTGCCGTTTACGACGACCCGCGCCAGCGCGGTGGGCTGCATGGCGTACACCACATGGGCCAGCATGATATCGGGTGACGACGGTTGCAGCGACAGGTCGCCGAGACTTACGCCCACGAAATCCGCTTTGTAGCCGGAAGCAATCCGACCCACAGGGATGCGCAGCAGTTCGCCGCCTGCGGACGTGCCCATGCGCCACGTGTCTTTGGCGCGAATGGCTGTCGCATCCAGGCGGTGGACTTTTTGCAAGAGGGACGCCATCCGCATTTCTTCGAATACGCTGGTGCGATTGTTGCTGCAGCCGCCGTCCGTTCCGAGCCCGATGCGCACGCCCGCCTGCAGAAGATCCGGCAGCCTGGTGACGCCGTCCGCGAGAAACATGTTGCTCGACGGGCAGTACGCGAGTCCCGCGCCGCGAGCGCCGAGCAGTGCGATTTCGTCCTCTTCCAACCACACGAGATGAACGGCGATCATGGATTCGTCCAGCACGCCCAGACGATCCAGATAGTGAACGGGGCGCACGCCGTATTGTTTGAGGATGTCTTCGACTTCAAACATCTCTTCGGCAACGTGGATGTGGTAGGGTGTTTCGAGTTCCCGCGCCAGTCTGTGACCGGCCTTGATCATGTCCGGAGACGCCGCGTGCGGACTGTGCGGGGCTGGATGAACGCTGATCATGGGGCGCCCCTGATAGCGGATGGCGAGTTCCCGCGTGCGCGCCACAGCGTCTGCCACCGATTCTATGTAGGCGGGCGGTGCGCCGGTCCAGTCATATAGGGTGCGGGCGAACACAAACCGGATCCCAAGATCGTTCGCGGCCCTGATCACCGCCTCATCGTATTCTGTGCCGTCGCCGTGCACGTAAAAGAAATCGGCGACGGTCGTCACGCCGTACCGCAGCATCTCGCCAAACGCGAGCAACGCCCCCGCGTAGAGCGTATCCGCGTCGAGCAGTGGGGTGTAACGGTAGAGCGCTTCGTCTCGCCAGACGAGAAATGGTTCATCGGCCGCGATGCCGCGCAGGAGACTTTGAAACGAGTGGTTGTGGGCGTTCACCGTACCGGGCAACAGCGCCATGCCGGACCAGTCCACCGCTGCGGCGTTGAAAAAGCGCCGCTTCATGTCGGCGCGCGGACCCACGGCGATAATGCCGCCGTCCTCCACCGCAACGGCAAGACCCGGTTCGAACACGTCGTCGATCACCGTCAAGTCTGGCTCATACAATGCCACTGCCATGATTGTCGCTCCGTCCTTTCACGTCATGAAAATTCATCGCCTCTGCCGGCGGCGCCGTGAGATTTTGCTTCGCAAAACTCAGGCGTCAATGTCCAAACCGTCCAGTCGGAGTGTTGTTTCAAGCAGGATCGCAAGCGCGCTCGCGATGTCGTCCATGCGCGTCTCTTCTTCCTTGCAGTGGCTCTTTCCGCCGATACTGGGTACAAACAGCATGCCCGCCTTTGTGAAACTGGCGATGTGAGTGGCGTCGTGTCCCGCCATGCTAAACAGATCGCAGCAGGGGATGTGCATCGCTGCAGCCGCCGCCCGCAACGTGTCCGTCACTGTGCCATCCATGGCTTCTGGCGCCTGATCAAGGATCACTCGTCGCGAAATCTGAACGCCGCGCGCTGCTCCGATCCGTTTTGCAAGGGTGCCAAACTCTGCCGCGAAGCTGTGTATGGCGCTACTGGACGCACCCCTGATCTCGACCGTGAAATCACACTGGCCAGGGATGATATTGGGGGCGTTCGGCGCGATCGTAAAACGTCCCACAGTGGCGATCAACTCTTCTTCAGGGCTGTCCCGGGAAATAGCCGCAGGCGCATTTTCTTCCCGGTTGTTGGCGGCGCGTGAGCGCCATGAGAGTCTATCAAGCAACAGCCGCTCCACGCCGAGCGTCAGTTCTGAGCCTGCCAACAGGGCGTCGCGGCGATCTGTGAGACGCGTTGTGCCAGCATGGTTTGCCTCGCCCGTGACGGACACCAGCTCGCGATAGATGCCACAGATACCTGTCACGACACCCACCGCCACACCCGCGGATTCGAGCCTTCGCCCCTGCTCAATGTGCAGTTCAAGAAAGGCGAACAGATCCTGGTCTGTCTTGCGTATGCCAGACAGTTTGCGCAGATCGCCGCCGGCCTGTGCGATCGCAAGCTCCAGAGAGCGGTCGTTCCCATCACGCGCCGCCAGCAGTTGCTGCGCAGTGAGTCGACCTGCCACTGTGCGACTGCCCATCGTGGAAATGTCGAACGGGTTCGGTTCTTCTGCGGTGAATGACACAATACCGAGCGGGCGGCGATTGCGATAGCCAGCTTCCTGGAGTGTCTGGACAACTTCAAGAGCGGCCAGCACACCCACTGGACCATCAAATCGTCCGCCAAATGGCACCGAATCGTGATGTGAACCAAGGATGATTGCCGGCAGGGGATCAGATCCCGCCATCACTCCCCATATATTGCCGATCGCATCCACCTTGACCTGTAATCCTGCGTCGCCGATCCGCTGTATCAGCCAGGCGCGCAACTGCAGATCTGCTTCACTTCCGAAGGGGCGGTTGACCCCCCCGTCGGCGGTGGACCCGATCTGCGATACATCGGTAAAGTGAGACATGAACCGTTTTATATCGCATTGAATCGTTCGGGATTCTGGCATAGATAGCTATGACCTCCAGTTCAGTCAGGAATAATAGGCGCCTGTGGTCTGGTCGTTCTGTTCAAGCATCTGCAGGCGTTCTTCGCTCCGTTCTGGCGAGAGTTTGGCCACTTCGCGAATCAGCAGGTTGAGCAACGTGATGGGCGCCGCATACGAGTCAAACAGCGAGGCTGTCGTCACCGGCGCCACAAGCGTATGCTGCGCATAGGCAGTGACAGGCGAAGCCGGTTGGTCCGTCAGGGCGGCTATGGTGAACCGCCGTTCGCTGAGTTGTCTGAGAAGATCCAGCAAGGCTCTGGGATAACGCGGAAAGGCGATCGCCACGATCAGAACTGAGTCGCTGTCTTCGCATAACAGTTGATCCCATAAACCGCTGCCTGGGCTCGCACTGTGTACATGCGGACGCACCTTGCTGAGGAAATACTGGGCGTAGGGCATCAGTGTGGCCGAGGCGCACGAACTGACGAACAGGACTCTTTCTGCTTTGGCGATCAGTCGCGCAAATTGGTTGAAGGCATCCGAGCGCACCACGCGATCAAGCTGTTCGAGGTTGCGCAGTTCGCTTTGCAACACGCGGTCTCCCTCTTCGCTCGCCGGGTTGGCCGCAAACCAGAGACGTTCCGCGGCGGAGAGTTCGCGACGGATGATCTGTTGCATCTGCTTGTTCCATTCGGCGTAGCCAGAGCAGCCAAGCGAAGACGCGAAGCGAGAGACGGAGGCCTGGCTGACGCCGACTGCCGCCGCAAGTTCTGCCGATGTCATAAACGCGGCCTGGCGATAATGCTCTTCCAGATAGCGGACGATCAGACGATTGGCGTCGGAACCCCGTCTGCCCGTGCGCCACCATGCCGCAAGTATTTGGCTCGCGGATTGTTCCTCATTCACGGACAGCGCTCCTAAATACGCATGATGACATTCACATTACAGTCCATAATTAAATGCTACTATTCAATTGCCGCAATTGCAAGATAAATATTTCTGTGCTACGATAATCGCAAAGCAACAGCACAGGAGGGATGTGTTGGGATGTCGACATTGATTCGTGAAACGATTCGCGCCCCACGCGGCGCGCAGTTATCCTGCAAAGGTTGGGAACAGGAAGCGGCGCTGCGGATGCTGATGAACAATCTGGATCCCGACGTGGCGGAGCGACCTGCGGATTTGGTTGTGTACGGCGGACGCGGAAAGGCGGCCCGCAACTGGGAAGCGTTTGATGCGATCGTGCGCGCGCTGCGCAAACTGGAAAACGACGAGACGCTGCTCATTCAGTCGGGGAAACCCGTGGGAGTGTTTCGCACACACGAAGACGCGCCGCGCGTATTGTTGGCGAATTCCATGCTGGTGCCGGCGTGGGCGAACTGGGAACATTTCGAGGAGTTGGACCGCAAAGGCCTGATCATGTTTGGGCAGATGACGGCGGGAAGCTGGATATACATTGGATCACAGGGCATTTTACAGGGAACCTACGAAACGTTTGCGGAAGCTGCCCGTCAGCATGCGGGCGGTACCCTGACAGGAACGTGGACGCTCACGGCAGGTCTCGGCGGGATGGGCGGCGCCCAGCCGCTGGCCGTCACGATGAATGGCGGCGTCGCGCTCATCGCGGAAGTTGACGGTGAGCGGATCCGCAGGCGACTGGATACGAAGTACCTGGACGCAGCGGCCCGCGATCTTGACGAAGCGCTTGTTCTCGTCAAGGCGGCCGTCGCTGAGGGCAGACCACTGTCGGTGGCGGTGGAAATGAACGCCGTCGATGTCTACCGGGAGCTTCTTGCCCGGAAGGAAATTCCACAGTTCGTGACCGACCAGACATCGGCCCATGATCCTTTGCATGGGTATCTGCCACAGGGACTGTCGCTGGCAGAGGGAGCCCATTTGCGTCAGAGCGACCCCGCTGGCTATATCGCGCGCGCAAAGCGATCGATGGCTGAGCATGTCCGTATGATGTTGGCCATGAAAGAGCAGGGCGCCGTGGTCTTCGACTATGGGAACAACATCCGGCAGGTGGCGTTTGACGAAGGAGTGGCGGACGCCTTTTCCTTTCCCGGTTTTGTTCCCGCGTACATCCGACCCCTCTTTTGCGAAGGGAAGGGGCCTTTTCGGTGGGCCGCTCTTTCGGGTGATCCGGAGGACATCAAACGGACGGATCAATTGGCGCTCGAACTGTTTCCGAAGGATGCGCATCTGCGGACATGGATTGAAAAGGCGCAGCGCCAGGTGCAGTTTCAGGGGCTTCCGGCGCGTATTTGCTGGCTTGGCTACGGGGAACGGGCGCGTTTCGGTCTGGCCATGAATGAACTGGTGCGCAAAGGGGAACTCAAAGGGCCGATCGTGATCGGGCGCGACCATCTGGACGCTGGTTCTGTCGCTTCCCCGAATCGCGAGACAGAGAGCATGAAAGATGGCAGCGACGCAGTTGCAGACTGGCCGATTTTGAATGCGCTTCTGAACACCGCGGCAGGAGGATCCTGGATTTCCGTCCATCACGGCGGAGGGGTCGGGATGGGCTATTCGATACACGCGGGGATGGTCGTGGTAGCCGACGGAACGGAACGGGCCGAGCGCAAACTGGGCCGTGTCCTCACCACGGATCCGGGGATGGGCGTCATTCGCCATGTCGACGCAGGGTACGAGAAAGCACAGCGGATAGCGCATGAACGAAACGTCCGCGTGCCCATGCAAGAATAGTCGTGATGGTTTTTATGTTGCTTCGCGCCTTCGCCAACAGAGAGGAAAACTCGCTCTGCCGGGATCGTGTGCTGTGCCGGGGCGAGTTCGGCGCAGCCGTGTCTGAACAGCGGCACAGTATACGATCTCGGCAGAGCAGCGGCAGAACAGGCACATGTTGATGGTGACAGCGATGAGCAAGCATGCCCTGGCGGTGATCCTGTACGCCAGGGCATGCTGTGGTCAAGGAGGTCGCAAAAGTCGATGAAGCGGATCGCCACGTTGATTGATAATATCGGTCTATTATGGACGATGAGCACAGGCAGTGAACAGCAGGACGCCGCAGCGTTTGCCGGTCGGGAAGCGATGCGGCAGGTGGGCGCCCTGGAGAACGCCGCGATTGCCGTGGACGGGGACGGGTACATTGCGGCGATTGGTAAGACACGGGAAATTCGCGCAATGGCGGATGCGGACACGCACACAGTCGATGTGCAGGGCGCCTTTGTATGCCCCGGTTTTGTCGATCCCCACACGCACCTCGTGCACGGCGGATCGCGTGAGAAAGAACTGCCGCTGCGTCTGGCAGGAGCGGGGTATCTCGACATCCTGCGGGCGGGCGGAGGGATTATGAAGACCGTTCACGATACTCGCGCCAGCGATCACGCCACCCTATTGGCGAAGGCAAGCGCAAGTCTGCGCAGGATGCAAAGCTTTGGCGTTACAGCGGTCGAAGCAAAAACAGGGTATGGATTAGAACTGGAGGCTGAGCGCAAGCAGCTTGCCGTCGCGAATTCCCTCGCCAGAACACTGCCGTTTACGTTTGTGCAGACAGCTCTGCCAGCTCACGCGATTCCTTCCGCGCGTCTGGCGGATCGCGATCAGTTTATAGAAGAGATCGTTCACATGTTGCCAGTGCTGCACAGTGAGGGAGCAGAATTCGCAGACGTATTTGTAGAAGAGGGTGTATTCACGACTGCGGAAGGGCGGTACATATTGCAGGCGGCCAAACGGACCGGTATGAAGCTCAAACTTCACGCCGATGAAATGGCGTCCTGCGGCGGCGCAGAACTGGCCGCTGAATTGGGCGCAGTCTCAGCTGACCACCTGCTGACCGCATCAGATGAAGGGCTCTGGAAAATGGCTCAGGCGGGCGTTGTTGCCGTGTGCCTTCCGGGCACGTCGTTCTACCTGCAAAAACGCCCCGCGCGCGCCCGCTTCATGATGGACGAGGCGGGTCTGGCCGTGGCTGTGGCCAGCGATTACAATCCAGGGTCGTCGCCTTCCGAGAATTTCGGACTGACGATGACACTTGCGCTGCTAACTCTGGGGATGTCACCTGAAGAAGTCTTTGTGGCCGCCACGCGCAATGCCGCAGCGGCCATTGATCGCGCCGGGGAACTTGGCGTGTTGCGTGCAGGCCGCCGGGCGGATCTCGTGATCTTCGACGCCCCGAGTCCGGCGTATGTATTGACTCATTATGGTGTGTCCCACGTCCGCAGTGTATACGTGAAGGGTCAGCGGGTGTATGGGTGACTCGGTGAGTCATGTACTGCGATGTGGCTCAATCGAAGGGAGAATTGGCGAGTGCCGCCTGACGATACGATCCTGGAGTTTGCTTCGGTGTCGCGCGATTATGCGACAAAAGATGGCGTTGTGCAAGCATTGAGAAATGTTTCCCTGTCGATCCGGAAGGGCGAATGCGTCGGGTTGCTTGGTCCCAACGGCGCCGGCAAGACGACGCTGATCAAGATCATCGGCGGTTTGATCACGCCGACCGCGGGCGACGTCACGTTCCGGGGGAGAAAATATCCGGAAGCGTCCCGCAGCCTGAGATCGCAGGCGGGTTTTTTACTCGTTGAGAGCCGCCCCATCTATCAGAAGCTCACCGTATGGAACAGCATCAAGTTTTTTGCCACTCTGTACGGCGTTCCAAAAAGAAAATTGCATGAAACCATCGACTACTGGCTGGCGCGGCTTGGCCTCCTGGAGCGCAAGCACGAGTATGTCGAAAACCTGTCAACCAGCTTGCAGCAGAGGCTTGCCTTGGCCTCCGTCCTCTGCCATGACCCAGGCATTTTGATCCTTGACGAGCCAACCACAGGCATGGATCAAAATGCGATGGCGAGCTTTCGCGAGATTGTGCGTGAAATCCACCACAGCGGAAAGACCGTGATTCTGTGCACTCATGACTTGCGAGAAGCACAGGAGCTATGCACACGGATGCTGTTTGTGAAGGAGGGGCGTCTCATTCGGGAAGTGATGGCGAATGAATTGCAATCGATTCAATTGAATTCCACTTATGTGTATGTCAAAGGGGGAGGAACTCAGTTCGGGAAAACGACGGACGCCGACCCTGAACATGTCTCTGCCGGGCCGCGACCGCCCGCGGCGCGCGGCGGCATGGGCGGCCACTTGACAAGAGTCGACGACGAAACCGTGCGGTTCACCTTTCGGGGCGATCTGCCGTTCCAGGACGTTCTGGCCGAAATGCGCACGATCGTTGATGAGAAGCAGATCATCGATGTCGTCAAGCATGAAACGACACTGGAGGATATGTATTTTGGGCTGATCAACGGATGAGCAGAGGATCGAGAAGGCGAAGAGACCCGGGAATGGGAAGAGTCTGAGAATGAGGGTGAAACAGGCGGTGTTCCCGTCGCAGAAACATGCCGCGTCAGACCATGTTCAGATCGCGAGAGTATTTATGGCGTCCGCCGTTCGCTATGCTCTTGAAATTCGCCGATACCGCGGAACCTGGCTGAAAATTTTCATCTTCGGGCCAGTTCAAGTTATTCTGCCTGTCCTGCTGTTGTCGCTCAGCCTTGGCGGCAGAGGGAAGCAGCTCGTATATACGCCGTTTTCCGCCTACATCGCCCTGGGCGGGTTGACCTGGATGTGGTTTTATAACGTCGTTTGGGATTCCTATCTGCTTATTAGAACAGAGAAAATCAGAAAGACGATGCTCTCTATTTACCTATCGCCGTACACCCCCCTGGCATGGGCTGGAGGAGCCACATGTGTCATCACGTGCATCCATTTCCTTGCGGCGTCTCTGACCTTTGTCCTGTTGGCCTTCCTCTTTCATATTCACACCTATTTCTCGCCTCTATATGTTCTGTCCGTCGCGGGCGGATTCGTGATCATCTGGTCATCTTCATTGGTCATGGCGGCGATCGCGCTGCGCTTTCGCGATGTGTTGCAGATCATGGTTGTCCTGACGGACACGCTATTTTCATTTTCCGGGGCAACGTATCAGATCAACCAGATTTCCACAACGTTTCGCTGGCTTCTCTACCTGTTCCCCATTTTTGTTACCGTAGCGTCCCTGGAGCGTCTGTCCATGACTTCGCATTACGGTTTCGATGTCGCCCTGTACGGATGGCTCCTGTTTTTTGCCTTCGGTCTGCCGATCGGAAGCGTGTTGTGGTATCGATTCCTGGACAGGAGATCCCGTGTGCATGCTCAAATATCCAAGTATTGAAATCAGGGAGTCCATGGCGGTTATTCGTGCGTTTGTGTGGCGCATATGGCATGAGCTGTTTCGCTATCCGCTCAACACGTTCGTGTCTGTTTTGCAGCCGATCATTGAAACGCTGCCGTTTTGGCTACTCTCCAAACTGTACCCGAACGGGCTGGGGAATAGCGGCTCGTCACTGATCTTGGTCGCTCTGCCGGTCGCCTTGTGGTGCGCCAACATCTCGGTTGCGTCCACGTTCGAGATTGTCGGGGAAATCCGTCAACTGACGCTGCAGGCGTTGTTTCTGACACCTGTAAAACGGTGGATCATCTTCATCTCGCGACCCCTCTTTGCCACGATGGAGGAGAGCGTCAAGTACCTTCTCACATTCATCCTGATCTATGCATACCTTCGTTTCGCGCCCATTCATTTGAACTACTTTGTACTGGCGTTCGCGTTTGGCATTGTCATCAGTTATGGTCTGTCCATGATCTTTGCAGCCCTGTCGCTCGTCTCCAAACGCACAGACTACACGTTTGTGATTTCTGCGTTGTTGACCTTTTTCTCGGCCCCGTGGTACCGTGTTTCCTCGTTGCCTCCTCTCATGCAGGCGATCGGGTTGCTGGATCCGATCTATTACCCTGTCACGCTTATGAAGGATGCGTTTTCATTCGGCGCTTTCCGGGCGTCTCTATTATGGCAGGGAACGCTATGTGTAGTGATGCTCTGGATCATATCGGCCGCTGTGGCCAACGTGACATTGCGGGCCGTCAATCGCGGAGCGCTGTGGGGGAAGCAGTAGCATGTTGTGCGACCGCAGGCGCCAAAACGGTTTCCACCGCGCAGAGGGCTTGGAGGATTAGCCGTCAAATCTCCTTGACTGCTTTACCCGACGCTTCCCGCGGCTCACCATTCACATGCACAAGTCGATACCCTTCGGGCAGGGTCGCCTTGACGCCCAATTTCCTTAAAGGGCTGCGCCACATCAGGATCAAATTCAATCCCTGCAAACTGACAGCCATGCCAAACACAACAATGCATCCGAAACGCTGCGCCAGGAACCCGCCGACCGTCGATCCAACGGGAATCATGATCCACGCCAGCATCGAATGGACACTGGTTACCCGACCCCGGATAACATCTGGCACATGCAACTGGCGAAAAGACGCCGATTGCACATTCCACAGCACCATCCAAACGCCATTCAAGGCCGCTGCGATGACAAGACCGTATGGCGAGGCAACGGTCGCGAACAGAAGCGAAGGCACAAGGGACAAAAAGCGGCTCGTCAGCATCACGCTTCCGCTTCGGAACCGGTCACTCACCATGGAACTGCCTACAGAGCCAACAAACAGTCCCGCCCCGAACGCCCCCAGAATGACGGCCGTCCACCCTGCAGATAAATGAAGCACGTCTCGACTGTAAAAAACGAGAATCGAAAATGAAGCAAAATTGGCGAAGTTCGAAATCGACATGATGAACGTACTGCTGCGAAGCATGGGATCGCAAAGAAGAAAACGCAAGCCAACCAACGAGCGATCAGGCCGCGTATCACGGCTGCTGCGAGCCGCCTGCAGCGGTGTCTTGATAAACCAGACAAGCAGCCCCGCGATCAGATACGATAGTGCGTCGAACGACAACGCCCATGCCACGGGCATCACGGCCATCAGCGCTCCACCGAGCGTGGGACCGACCATCGCTGCAACGGCGTTTCCCCATTGCATGAGGCTGTTACCCTGGTGAATGGCATCGGACGGCAGCACCCTCGGAAGAACCGACGATTTCGCGGCGTTGAACCAGACAGAAATCGCGGCGTTCAAAAATGATGCGGCGTAAATATCCATCATGCTCAAGTGGCGTGCCTCGTACAACAAAGGCAGACTGAACAAAATCAGGGCGCGAAGCACATTTGTCCAGATCAGCAGACTTTTTCTGTTCCATCTGTCAGCCATCGCTCCCGCTATGACAGAAAAGAATAGATACGGCACAAATTCGAGGGCGATGGTCAGGCTGGATTGCAGGGCTGAGTGCGTGATCACGAGAACCAACCACGGGATCGCAATCACGGATACATTGGTTCCCAAGGACGACACGGTTTCGCCGATGAACCAAAGCCAAAACTCCGGATATGACAGGAGGAGTTTTCTTCGATACGGAGCTACCCCGGATATCATGACCATTCACCTTCCAGCCCGACATACTCCGCCAAACGCGGTCCCAATCGCCCGACGTTCTTTGCTTCCAACTTGTATACACCATTCTCCGTCCGCACCAATCCAGCGCTGCGAAGCAGCAACAAATGGTGATGGGCGGTCGATTTCGCCAAATCGAGCAACTGACCGAGTTCCGTCACTGACCGCGGCGAGCGGTGGAGCAACTGAAGAATCCTCACCCGATGCACATCCCCGACCGCCTTGTGAAGATTAGCCACCTGAAGCGCTGACTGATGCTCGCGTTGACCGGGCATCCGTTCGTCGGCGACAGGATAGTAATAGATGCCGGTCTCCGGCATTCGATTGAAAATGGTAAACGGTCGATAGGAGATCTGCGGCGCCAGCCATATCCGCCTGATCATCGGTTCTGGTTGCAGTTCGGTCCCGTTTGTGGCGCGTCGCACAAGTTCGGTGGGAGACATTGTGGCGACAAGTTGTTCTACAGCTTCTCGATCGGACTCCAGGGCCTCCAGCACTGCTTCCTTGTGTGGCATTGCTTCATACCACCCGAGCAAGAGTCGGCGAAGATGCAGCCCGATTTGCTCGGGCGAAGTGGCAAGCAGATATTGCAAGTTGGGAAGAACCAATGGATCTTCCCGGAAGTCTCGCAATAGCTCCGTTCGTACTTTCTCGTCGCCTGCCAAAGCCGCTTCAAGTCTCTCCTCGTTCCGTTCCCCCAAGTACGGCGCAGCCAGTGCGGAAATAGCCGTTCCCAACGTGGACATCCACTCACTGAAATAGGAAACGTGAGCGGTTAGCGAAATAGTGGACAAATCAGGGCACCGATGGGCCAGAAACAGCAAACTGCGCCAGGTATGGACCTTGCCTGCGAGATTGACCTCCGCTCTGGTCTGTGATGACGCAGTGGCAATCATCGCTTGCCACTGTTCCGGATTTCTCTCCAGTTTATCCACCATCGCCGGCCAGGTGTAAGCCGCAACGCCTAACGCGCATTCATAGACGGGAGAGCATGTGACCACGATTTCGTATGTATCCTGTTGCGCTGTCAAGTTCACCGCAGGCATGCAAATCACTCCTCCAGATCTTGTTCTCAGCAGCTTTGTCTCCAAAATGTATCTCATGAACTTTATATCAAATATATCATGTTCGATATTTTTCGAACAGGCGGCGGCGACATGTCGTAGATAATGTCGTCAATCACTTCATAGCGTTCAAAGAGTTCTCCGGCTCCGGCCTTCGGCATGTCTTTGCCATCCATTATCTTCCGTTCTCTTCCGCATCACATTCAGATCACAGTTCGTCAGGTCGACTCACTGTCAACTTGTCCACGCGGAAATCCTTTGCATTAAAAGTGACGATGTGCGCCGGCTTCTTGGTCTTTGCATACGCAGCGAGGTACGCATCGACAAAGTCAACTTGCCTCTCCTGGCCGAATCGAGTAAAAGCCTCAACCATGACTGTCTTTTCCTCGGTTTCGACGCCGTCGAGGTCCATGAATTTGAGCATGGCTTTAGAAATGTCCTGCTTGTCAATGCTCATCGCATGGCGCATGGTGTCACAGCATTCCATGGCGATAACCATGGACAGCCTGAGTTTGATTTGTCCGCGCTCTGCCTTTTTCACCAGGGCCGCCGACTTGGGGGAGTGATCGTCATGGTCATTCAACAGGTATCGAAATATCACATTGGTATCAAGCCACACAACGGGCGCTGCAGCCGTCGTCACTTACTCATGTCCCCTTGCCGGATATTCTTCTGCTTTGCGATTTTGAGCGATCTGACGGATTTCATCCCAGTCGCGATTGCGCATTGCTGGCTGAACTTTCGCCTTCAGGATCCCGAAGAGATCGTCAGACGTTGGTTTTTTTTCAATTCGCACGACCATCGTATGATCGTCAAGTGCGCGGAAGACAACGCGATCTCCTTTTTCTGCTTTCAGCACATTCCGGATTTCGATTGGAATGACAATCTGTCCACGACTGGAAAGAACGCTGGAAGCCCGCGCTCCGCCTGCCTTTGCTGCCGACACCAGCCGACCGGATGTGTTCCGGCGAACCCGCAGCGGAGCCATGCGGCGATCTTTTCGCTTCATGTTTCCCTTCTTGATCGTATCTGGCGCCGTGGTCATTGAATCTTCCTCCCCCACTTCCTTCTTGTCTGTCATTATAACACTTCCCTTCATGCGTTGGTA
This sequence comes from Bacillota bacterium, assembly GCA_021805735.1. Classification (GTDB taxonomy): domain Bacteria; phylum Bacillota; class Bacilli; order Alicyclobacillales; family SLC66; genus JAKADD01. The sequence continues at coordinate 21,274 of JAJZEE010000013.1, read as the reverse complement.
AGACGCTCGTTTCATGACTTACTCTATATTTGTATTCTTTCCATATCCGTAGCATTCATAACGCAGGGGAGAAGTGCCATGGCATTCTGAAACTGTGAACGCAACGCTCCTTATCCCTGTCCGTCAGTACTTAAGCGTTGCCGTTAACGAATCGAGGATCAAAAAAACAAGCTCCAACTTGACAATCGCTGCATGAGCGACATCTCGATCCAATTGAAATTTCCACGTCGCAAGGTCTTGAGCATCCGCCTCACATGGCTATCTGCGTTTGCGCGGTTTTATTCAATCTGTCAACATCTTCTTGTCGGAACCCGAGAAGAACTATACAGTGAAGAGGGAGGGATTGTATGGCGCACAAGCCGAGTCAAGCTCATCTTCCGCATGGATTCACGGGACGCTTGTCCATGGGGGATTCATAGGCAAGGCACGTACCAGAGAGCCTATCTACCTGTTTGCGCAGAAGAGGCCTTAGCATTCGGGAACTGTTGTCTGTAGGCGCAGCCCCCGGCCCAAGTCGGCCTCTTCGGCCATGAACGTAACACGGGCTTCACGCCGTTCATCCACCAAGGGATGCGTGAAATTCGATCGATCCGTCACAGATGAAGGTGGCATTGTCCTGAATGACGACCTTCCCGTTGACCTTCCGCTTCAACGATAGGCAGAACGATCAAACCCCTGGTGTCTGTAAAAAAGACCTCTCTGTTTCTGCTCCCAGAGTCAGTGCAGGGATCTGCGCTCGTGTTGCCCCCGTAAGGAGACATACAGAGCACACGCGGCGCCGACCGTGACTGGAATCCAAATGGCCGCCCCAACAAAAGGATATGCGGATATGCACAGCACACAGGCAATCCCTGAGGCTGCTTTCCCTGTCCAAGATGTGAGCAGCTTCACTCCCGCCGCCGTTCCCATGACATAGGTGGCGATGCCAAGTGAGTTTGGAATGTACACCAACTGGTTCATGCCGAGATGGAGTACTCCTGTCAAGGCGAGTCCCGCGCCGGCCAGTGCGCCAACCAACAACACCGCGCGTTGGGGCGTGGCCCTGTGTTCGTCGATGGAGTCAAGCCACGAAGGAGCCAGCCGTTCATGCGACAGTGAGTACGCCAGACGGCTGATGCTCGCGACAAATGCATTGGTTGTGCCAAGGCAAATGAGAAGTGCCAGGATGGCTGTGAATTTCCCACCACTGCTGCCGACGAACTGGCTCATCACCTGCGCCAGAGAAGCGCTGTTCATCGCCTTGCCCAACGTCGTAACGCCTGATGAATAGGCGTGTGTACCGACAACCGCACCAGCAATCCCGAGATACAGAACGCCTACGATAACGAGGGCGCCAATGGTGGAACGGACAATATCCCGCTCCGGGTTTTTGAACTCGGGAGCCAGACTCGTGATGGCCTCCCAGCCAAAGAATGACCAAAAGATCATCATGGCCCCGGCGCCGATGGAAGACAGGTGTCGCAAGGGTTCCTTCGGCGTCAGATGCACTGCGCCAATATGCGGGATCGCCAGAATGATGACGGACAGCAATATAAAAATGACCAATCCGCTGACGGCGACCTGCACCTTGCCGCTGGTTCGCAGCCCGAAGTAGTTGCTCGTCACCGCGCCCATCAGCAAAGCGCTTGCCGTCACAAACGCGGCCCATGAAGGGAGATGATACGCATAAGCCACGTAGATTCCACCGGTGAGCGGAACAATAAACTGTCCTGCGGCAGCGGCCATAAAGTAAAACCATCCGATCAGCGCCCCCATGTAGCGACCGAACGCCTTCTCGACAAATGTCGAGACTCCCCCCGCACTCGGAAATTCACGCGCCAGGATGGCAAACGTGAACGCAAGCGGAATGCTGAGCACAACCATGCCGAGCCACGACAAAAGGGCATTGTTACCCGCCACTCCTGCGGTCATGCCGGGAAGAATGAGAATGCCCGATCCGACCACCGCTCCCGTGTAAAGCGCCATGCCCTGCCACACGGAAATCGAGCGTTCAAATTGTTTGGACATGCTTATACCCTCCAGGCGTCTGCACAAGCGCATCGCGCATTTTCTGCACCTGTTGTACCATGGCGCCATGGCCGGAGGCTTTCAAATTCTTGCCCCCTCCCTCAAGCGGCGTTTCCCTGCCGACCGTGTCCGTATATAATCGGGCTGAGGGTGATGAGATGAACGAAACATGGTGGCAAGCAGTTGTCAACTGTGACCAGCGATTTGACAGCGTCTTTTACTACGGCGTCGTCACGACCACAATTTTTTGCAAACCCTCCTGCCGTTCGAGGGATCCACGACAGGAGAATGTACGTTTCTTTCACAGTGTGGATGAAGCCCGGAACAAGGGCTTTCGGGCCTGCAAACGGTGTAAGCCTGAGGAGCCCAAGTGGTACGCGGACACTGAGATCGCCGTTCGGATCAACGAACTGATCGACAGACGATATGCGGAACCATGGACGCTTGCACGGTTTGGCGAAGAATTGTACATGAGCCCCTACCATGTTCAGCGCATGTTCTCAAGGGCAACTAACACATCCCCAGCGAAAGCCCTGTTGGCCAGGAGACTACAGGTTGCGAGGCAAGAACTCCTCGGCGCCTCTGACTCTATCACCGACATCGCTCTGGCGGCTGGGTTCCGCAGCGGCGCCCACTTTTCGAGCGTATTTCTGAAAGAAACCGGATGTACGCCGAGTGAATATCGCCTGACCCATCAAGCCCGCACGCGTTAGCGCGGTTTCGCTACCAAAGAAATGGACTCAAACACGAACAGGCCCCCCACTGTGAGAATTCATTTGACGGACATCACGGTTCCATCTGTCATCCGTTTGAGTTCTGCAGGCGTCAGGCGAAACACCGCCTTGGGATGGCCAGCCGCCGCCCAAATCAGCTCATAGCGAAACAGGTCCTCGTCGATAACCGCCTGTATTCGCTCACGATGGCCGATGGGCGGCACACCGCCAATGACAAAGCCCGTATGTTCGCGGACAAAATCGGCATCCGCTTTAGCGAGCGTTTCCCCGATCCATTGCGCCATGAGATTCTCGTCAACCCGATTCACGCCACTTGCGATGACAAGCAGCGGTTTCCCGCTCTCTGCCAGGCGAAAGATCAGGGACTTCGCAATCTGTGCCGCCTCACAGCCCACTGCCTGCGCCGCTTCGGCTGCGGTTCGGGTACTGTCTGGCAACTCCACGACTTCATTTGTAAAACCCTGCTCCCGTAGTGCATTCTGCACACGGTCGGCGCTCTCTTTGTATGCCATCTGACATTCCTCCAGTGCATCACTTGGGAGAGCAGACGTTGCAACCGCTCTCCCACGTTTTTATTCTCTGGTGTTCATTCTCTGATGGCAAGCACCACGCCTGCCAATATCAGGCCAGCGCCCGCCCAAAATGCGAGCCCCACCTGCTCTCCAAGCACCAGCCAGCCTAGCAGGGTTCCCACGAGCGGCTGAAAGAAAAAGTACAGACCGCCCGTCGCCGCGTCGACCATTTGCAGCCCCTTGTTCCACAGGAAAAATGCGCCCGCCGTTGACACGATCCCCACATACAGGACACCCGCCCAAAGCACTGGACGCGATAGGACCGTAAGGATCACTGTGTTCATGTGCGGCAAGGCAGCCGGACTGATGATCACCGTTGCGACCAGCATCGCGTATGTCGTCACGACAATCAGCGAGCACCCCTCAGACACACGTTTTACGAGCACCGACATGAGCGCCCATGTGAGCGCCGCCACTGCAAGCACCAACCCGCCCAAACGATAGGACGGACTGACATTTCCGAGACCGACAATCAGCAGCACTCCGAAAGTCGCAAGAGCGACGGACAGCGCCTTTTTCCCCGTGATCCGTTCCCCGAGCAGCAGCCTTGCAAACACCACCATGAAAGCGGGTGTGGCCGATGTGATCAGCGAGCCCATCTGTGCCGATGACAGCTGTGTTCCCAGAAACTGCGCCCAGATCGACGCCACATACCCGATTACGCCAATGGCGAGCACAAGCCCGATATCCCGTCGACGAAGGCGCCAGGACTGACGAGTCACGCCCCCTATAACTGCGAGTACAACCAGCGCTACGACAAAGCGCAGCCAGACCAGTTCGAGCGGCGCAATCACCTGCAGGACGACCTTGCTGACAACGTACATCCCGCCCCAGATGCTCGCCGCAAGACCCAGGTACAGACTACCCAGATACCGCCTGTTCATCCCGTTCCCCTCCGCCATGAGTGAACTGTCCTGCCTCTGGCAGGATAGAATCCATCCGATCCTCGATCAGGAGCGAAGGGATATCGGTACATCATTGTCAAGAAGAACCAGAATGGCACACGCACCTGTTGGCGCACTGAGAATTGAATACACCGTCGCCTGAGCAGAGAGTGTGCCGCGCGTCTCCCGTCAGACCCTCTTCATGCTCAGTTCCTTCCTCACTTGTAAAGGGGGAAATAGAAAAGTCATGTCTTCGAGCAACAACTGCCCTGCCAGCGCGTGTCCCTTGGCATTCGGGTGCCATCCATTCGCTTCATATGACTGATAACTTTGCCCGTTCTGCTGAAGCCATGAAGTCATCTGACTGTACACTGGACACATCACGACATGCGGGTCGTGCAAGGACCCCACCACGGCCTGTTCAGCCTGAAAATACAGATCAGGGGTGGCATTGGGCCCATTGATCGCGGCAGCAGCGGTTACCGGCGGCGTGACGACCCATACGAACTGGGTTCCCCCCTCCAACGCTGTCTGAATTTCAGTGCGCAGCGCCTGTTGAAACGCGCTCACGGACGTGCCGTCCACCGCATCATTCAGGCCGCCCCATGAGAGGATCACCCAGTCCGGCCGGGTCTGCTTAATCACTGTAGAGAATTGCCTGCTCATTTGAATAATTGACATTCCGGGATCGGCTCTATGTTCGAGTACCACATGCACTTGGGACTGATGAGCCCACGAACGAAGCGCACGCGAGATATAGCCGCCCTTTGTATCGACCCATCCCGCCGCGATTGACCCTCCAAACACATCCACGCGCACAGGTGCGCCCCACATCCAGGAACGAAACATGGCCAATGCCACTTTGCGATCAGCGATTGTCGGGATCCCACTGTCGGAAGTTTGCGGCGTATCGGTAAACGACGTGTTGGCTGCTCCAAAATTGACATGGAATACTTGCCCCTGACCAACATGGCCGTGAATCGCAACAACAGCAACAACCAGTGCCGCCGTCGCCGTTAAAGCAGCGGATAACCATCCATTGCCTATCTTTTTACCCACTGCGAGCCTCCATTTTATTGGTTCCCTTACCCTTCCCGCGAGGGTAACGATAGAGAGTGCCAAATCGGATGAGATCACTTTGCATGTGCATCGTACAGGGTGTGCCTGATGTTTCGCTGAAGACGAATCACACAGCGCGTTTAGCACACAAAATGATATCCTTTACCCAGCTTCCAGTCAAAGATGGCCCTCTGGTTGCCGACCCCAGGCCACATCACATTGCCCTCACAATCAGGGATTATTCTGTTGGTCTTAGCCCGGGCCTCCACCGTCTGTAATCCCGCAGTTTCGCAGTACATCCGCAACAGGTCTCGCATGTCCGGTTCATCGTCGACAAGAAGCACAACTGGGAACTGCGGTTTCATGATCGCTCGCCTCGCATACAGTTTACCTTTTTCACACATCACAATTCCATCACAGAGTAAAGGTACAATGCAACTGTAAGGCGACAAGAATGAACGAGGGAGTGAACGAACATGATGGGATACGGTTATGGACCCGGCTTTAACCCGATGTACGGGATAATGGCAATGGGAGGGATGGGGTTGTTCTGGTTTCTGGTTTTGGGCGCGATCATCTGGGGTTTCGTACATTTCAGCCGACAACGGACGCATTCGCATGATGAGAGTCGCAGCATTGACATTTTGCGGGAACGGTACGCCAGAGGCGAGATTGACGAGGAAGAATACGAGCGCCGATTGAATCGCCTGAAATAGCCTTCTGCGAAACGAGACAGGGTTGCTTTAATACTTGCAATAGTATAGTATTACGGGAGATTCAACGGCGCTCCTGGAGCAACGGGAGACCTCCGATGAAAATCCCGCGTTTGAAGGAGTTGGATGACCGATGGCTAAAATGGCGTTCTGGATTACAGCCGGCCCCACCATGGTCGATAAAGCACTGGCCAATCTTGTTCTCGCAACACGCTTGAAAGCAAATCGCGAACAGGACGTTGAGGTGTATTTTTTCGGCCCCGGTGTTGATCTGGCCGGACATGCGCAGGGACAGTTCGCCGAAGCCCTGCAGGCGCTGATGAGCAACGCAGTTCCGGTGGGCGTATGCCCCGCCAATGCAACCCAGTATGAAGTCACGGCAGTTCTTACGGAACAGGGCGTGAAGATGGAACCAGCAGGAGAGGCATTGGTTCGGCTCGTCGAAGCGGGCTATCAAATTGTCGGGGTTTAACCGCTTGAACACCCCCCCTGCTGCTGAGCACCATCGGCAGGGTGAAGAGCCCGCTTGTTAGGATTCACATGCTATGCCCGTCGCGAGTTCGGCGTAGCCGTGTCTGAGCAGGGGCACAGCATGTAAATCCGGCTCGCAGGGATGGAAATGCCTCACCTGGACGGATCATGCGTTGTACTGCAGCGAGTTTTGCGGCCTTTTGGCCGCACCTGTTTGAGCGGCAGTGCAATGCATGATCCGTCCAGGCACAGCAGGGATGGTCGTATTACGCAACAACTTAACCAGCATCGCGCTTGGGTGGTCGGGAGGGGCAACCAGTTCGCCCTCTTTGGTTTTGTGGGCCATGAGTCGATAGAAAATCCGCGCAGAAAGAGCGCCGAAGCTGCTAGGAGGCCGCTATGGAAAAAGAGTATGACGTCGTTGTGATCGGTGGAGGTGCGGGCGGGTTGCAGGCCGCCATTCATTCCGGGCGTTACCACTGGCGCACATTAGTGATTGACCGAGGAAAAGGTCGGACATTTTACACCCCGATCTATCACAATCTGCTGGGCTATCCGGATGGGATTTCTGGAGCCGAACTGCTGTCAAAAGGCAAAGAGCAGGCGAAAAAATACGGTGTCGAGTTCTTGATGAAAATTGTCACAAACATCACAAAAGACGAAGACGGCATGTTTACGATCACCGCCCAGCGCCGAAAGGAGCGCCGGGAAGGGTCACATGAGAACATTGATGTTGTGCGCGCGCGTAAAATCGTGCTGGCAACGGGAATCATGGACCGGCATCCCGATGTGCCCGACGTCTATCACTGGGCAGGATTCAGCATCTATTACTGTCCGGACTGCGATGGGTATGAGATTACGGACGAGCGGGTTGTTGTCATTGGAAGCGGAAACGGCGGTCCGGGGTTGGCGAATACCCTGTTGTCCTGGACTGATGACATCGCCGTCGTGAACATTGATCCCGCAAAAGAGATCAGCGACCACTTTCAGATGGTCATGGCGGACCATGGCATCCCTATTTACACGGGACCTATCAAAGAATTTGTGGGAAAAGACAGGAATAGGATTGAACAGGTTATCCTGGAGGACAAGACGGTCATCCCATGCAACAAGGTTTTCTCAGCACTCGGAATGTACAGTGTGCACTCCGAACTTGGCAAAAGAATTGGTGTAGAGACATTGGAAAACGGGCATATCGTTGTCGACCCGCGCACGAAACAGACATCGGTGGAAGGCGTGTGGGCGGTTGGGGACGTGGTGGCGCATTCACAGCAGGTGATGATTGCCATGGGCGAAGGAGCTCAAGCTGCCATCTGGGTCAACAAGAGTTTACGCAAGGAAGGTTTGTTGCCCATGCGCAAGCGCCTGATGGAATTCGCCGCGGCAAAGGACTGAATGGGGGCGAGCCATGGCGCAGAGGGAACCATCCGAAGTGATGCAAAATCCGTTGGTTTCACAGACGTCGCGTTCGCGATGGACGGCGTTGTTTTGGATTACTCTGTCGGAATTGTTGGTCATGAGTGTATGGTTCAGCGCATCGGCCGTTGTGCCAGCCCTGGTTCAGGCCTGGCACGTCTCCGGAGCAGCCATTGTGTGGTTAACATCTGCAGTGCAACTGGGGTTTGTGGTTGGCGCCCTGACCAGCGCGACCTTTGGGTTGCCAGATCGGATTCGACCACGCACGCTTATGGGATGGGGCGCTTTCGGAGCTGGACTGTCCACTGCGGCAATTCTGCTGTATCCTGATGGTGGGCCATGGCCCTTCATTTTCCGTGGGTTGACAGGTGCGTTTCTGGCTGTCGTTTACCCGGTTGCCGTTCAGTGGGTGTCGACATGGTTCCCACAGAAACGGGGGCTGGCTGTCGGCATCCTGATTGGGGGCCTCACGGTCGGATCCGCGTTGCCGCACCTGCTGACGGGTCTCCCGCTATTGCGCCATTGGCAAGGAGTCATGGGGGGAAGCGCGGTGTTGGCGGGTGTTTCCTGGGCCCTGGTGTTGTGGGTGGTTCCGGAAAACCCTGTTCCCTTCACCGCACCCGTATTCCAATGGAACAGCGTGGGAGCCGTTCTTCGCGACCGCCCGGTCATGTTGGCCAACCTTGGGTATTGGGGTCACATGTGGGAACTCTACGCCATGTGGACATGGCTGCCCGGATTTCTTCTGGCCAGTTGGGCGTCTGCATTGCCTCATCTGGACGTCGGTCGACTGGTCGGCTGGGCGAGTTTCGCGACCATTGGACTCACCGGTGTGTTTGGCGCCCTGGCGGGAGGATGGCTCGCCGATCGCTTTGGCCGCACCGCCGCGACCATTGCGGCGCTCATCGTGAGCGGCGTCATGTCTCTGGTTATCGGACTCACCTACCGGCACGGCGTCTGGTTACCCCTGCTGATAGCCCTGATCTGGGGATTTAGCGTGATTGCCGATTCGGCTCAGTTTTCTGCGGCTGTGACGGAACTCTCCCCGGCAAGTCGAAAGGGGAGCGCTCTCACCATTCAAATGGCCGTCGGCTTTCTGATTACGATTGCATCCATCAACTTGGTGGGGATCGCTGAACCAGTCATGGGATGGTCGCACGTTTTCATTTTACTGACTGTGGGGCCGCTTGTGGGCATTGTGGCCATGATGCGGCTGCGCAATCGTCCGGAGGCAAGCCACATGGCGAATGGCCGACGCTAGCCAAGAGCGAACCCAGAGCGTTCAGAACGACGCACCGATCAAGAAACCGATCTGTAGGGATGTGAGCCCATGCAATCATGGAAAGAAATCCCGTGTCCGATTCAACGTACAGCGATGGTGTTTGCCGATGTATACACCATTATGATTGTTCGCAACTTAATGGAAGGCCCGCTCCGTTTCACTCATTTGGCGGAGTCAGGCATCAATCCCCGGACCTTGACGGAGCGACTGAAGGTGTTGGTCGACAATGAAGTCCTGGTTCGTCATGTGTACGCGGAACGGCCTCCTCGTGTGGAATATTCGTTGACTGAGAAAGGCCAGGCGCTGATTCCGGTGCTGAAAGCGCTTCAGGCATTCGGTGAACGGTGGATGCCGATGTCAAACGCCACAGATCAGTGTGCGGACGAAGTGCTGCTGCCGTTCAACTCAACATCTCCCACGAGTCGCGGCGGGCAGGGCATGTGAATCCTAACAAGAGGACTTTTCATTCCACTGATGGCGCTGTGAAGCGACATGGGGCCCCTCCATTCAGGTCAACCGCTGTAACGGCCTGTTGGCGGGGCCTTCCACAACCTCGCCGCTATAGGAAAATCTCGATCCATGGCAAGGACAATCCCAGGTTCGATCACCGTGGTTCCACTCCACCTCACACCCCAGGTGTGTACAGGTGGTATCCACCAGGCGCACATGTCCTTCATCGTCTCTGTACGCGCCCGCGCGGGCGCCGTTGAACGAAACGACACTGCCCTCCTGCCTTGCCAAATCGTCAGCACTCTTCAAAGGCATGTCGAATTTCCCTTTGATAAGATGAGCGGCGACGTTGGCGTTTTGCGCGAGAAATGTTCTTAGGCTGGGATCGGCGTAGAAGCGCGACGGGGTGTATAAGCGCGCATAGGGATTGGCCCGCTCCAGCACCTTGTCTCGCAGAATGTGCGCTGCGGCCGTTCCTGTGGTCATGCCCCATTTTCGGTAACCGGTCGCCACAAGCACATTCGGGCGATGGGCTGCAATTTCCCCGATGTAGGCCACTTTATCCAGCGTGATGAGATCCTGATTCGACCAGCGATAGAGGATTTCCTTTACACCAAGCACGTCATGGCCAAAGACCTCCAGAGCTTTGTAATGCTCCAGGGTGTCATTCCCCTGTCCAGTCCTGTGGCTTTCACCGCCAATCAGCACCATCTCTTCGTTGTCAATCTTCACGGATCGCAGTGAACGCGTCGGACTGTCGGCGCTGATATACATTCCGCCAGGATACTTCAGATCCGTCCGGGCGGCGATGACGTAGCTTCTGTCGGCCTGCATTCGTGTGAAATAGAATCCCTGTCCATCGTAAAAGGGGAAATGCGAACAGGCCAGCACCTTGGCTCCGGTGACGCGATGACCGTCACGCGTCACCACCGTAGGCTGATGGCCGTCCAGAACGTCAATCGCCACGGCGCCTTCAAATATGCGTCCTCCCTTGTCCGTGATCACCTGAACGAGATGAGCCAGATAGCGAAGGGGGTGGAACTGGGCCTGCCGTTTCATGGACAATGCGTTATGCACAGGGATGTGAAACGGGATGGCGTCGCTCAGCTCACCGTCGACGCCCAATTGTTGATAGGCCTCATATTCCTGTTCAACTTGCTGGGCGCCGTGGTCGGTCGTCGCATAGATACAGGCGTCTTCTTCGCTAAAGTCACAGTCGATCCGTTGCTCCCGGATGGTCTCCCTGATAAAACTGAGCGCATCTCTGTTGGATTCATGGTAGAGACGCGCTTTGGATTTTCCCATGTGACGGATCAATTCGTCGTAGATCAAACCATGCTGCGCGGTGATCTTGGCCGTCGTATAGCCGGTTGTGCCATGCAACAGCGTATCCGCTTCCAATAATGCCACTGTCAATCCCTCATGGACCAACAGATACGCGGCAGTTATCCCTGTAATCCCGCCCCCCACAATCACAACATCCACTTGCAAATCGTCCTCCAGTGAAGGGAACGTCGGCAGGTGGACAGAATTAAGCCAGTACGCTTCTGGAATCTCTGGCAGCCTGACATGAGAATGATGTTTCGGCACATACAGCCCCCCGCTTGTTGATCTGTATCATGACTCTGTCTTCCCCCAACTCGGAAGAGGTTATACAATCGCCACATTGCATATATGAAATTCCTATAGTAATATATTCTTTGGAGGTGAATCGCATGCCGGGACATTATCTGCGCGTTCAAGAAGCAGCGTCCTTATTGGGAGTCGCTCCCCCAACCATCCGTTGGTATTGTTCGCAGGGACTTCTTCCCACTTACTGGATTGGCAGGGGTCAAACTGGCCATCGACGCTTTTCCTACGCGGACGTTGCGGCGCTCGGCGCACATCTGGGGCGCAGTGTTCCTCCTGAAAAGACATGGGATCTGGCGTCGCCATGGAACCTGAAGAGGATCGCAGAGTATTTGGGGCTGTCCGACAAGTTCCTGATCAGCACGGGCGCGGCAGCATCCGCCGTCGAATTGAGTTGGCCTGAATTGCAGGATCTGGAGCGCAGCATTTACGGCGACCACCCTGACAAAGCGGAAGAGGAGCGTGCAGACAACATGAATCAAGAACAAGAAGCAATGGCGGACGGCAACGGGCACGAGCATGCCCACCGGCATGGACGCGGGCATCGACAGCATTGTCACTGCGATGACCCACAACACCGGGGAGGCCGCGGACCTGGATTTGGTCCGCGAAACGGCGCGGGGCGTCCGCCCATGTTTGGAGCGTGGGCGTCACGGATGAACTGGCAGAACGCAATGACCCCACCAGTTGATCCCACTGATCTGCTCGCGCTGAAAAGCGCCAAGCGCCACCTGGAGGCCCAGAGAGCGGACCTGGAGGATCAAATCGCCGAACTCACGCGCCAGATTGAGACGCATCCGGATCATGAGTCGTGAGAAATGGGATCCCCGCTGGGGATCCCTCCGCCGCCTATGGATGCTCCTGCGCTCCCAACTCCAGTTGGACGCTCTCCTCCTCGCGATCGGAAAACGCGGACACTCCCGCGGCCACGGGCAACGTGAAATTGATGCGGGTACCCTCGCCCCGATCGCTTGCGGCCCAGATCTGACCATCGTGCGCCTCCACTATTGACTTGCAAATCGCCAAACCTAGGCCGCTGCCTCCGACCGCGCTGCGATTGCGCGAAGGATCCGCTTTGTAAAAGCGCTCAAAAATGAACGGCAAATCCTTCTCTCCGATGCCAGCCCCCGTATCCTCGATGACAAAGAGAGCGTGTCTTGGCACATCGCCCTCCACCGTCGGCGTTCCCTGCGCATCAGAACACAACAGCACACGCAACACGATCCTTCCGCCAGAAGGCGTGTGGTGGACCGCATTGCTGATCAGGTTGTTGAAGACCTGATCGATCCGCCGCATATCGACATGGACAAATATCTCGTTGTCCGGCGAAAATTGATCCAAGTCCAGCGCCTGCATTTCCTTCAATGTCTCGTCCAGCACAAGGGAAAACTGAAAATCATTCCGCCGAACATCGAATTCGTGCTTTCGGAAAACGGAATACGCCAGATCAATGATTGACACCATATCCTTGTGAAGACGACCGTAATTCTCGTCAAACTTCGAAAGATCAAGCAGGTCCTGAATGAGCGCATTGATCTGCAGTGTGCGGTCCCGCGCGATCGTCAGATACTTGCGGACCTCCGCAGGTCGTACGACCCCGTCCACGACAGCCTCCAGGTACCCCTGAATGGATGTGAGCGGCGTGCGCAAATCGTGCGAGATGTCGCTGATCATCTGCCGCCGTATTTCTTCCGATCTTGAGAGCCGTTCATTGGTCTCCCGCAACACCTCGTTGAATGTGTTCAACACCTCGGTACGCGCCTTGATGCGTGACTCCAACGTCTCATACAAGTACGCATTTTCGATCGAAACGGCCGCCTGTGCGCCGATCATCGTAACCAGTCGCAATTGCTCCTGCGAAAACAGGTCTGGAATCGACGTGTGCTCCAGATAGACAACACCGACGAGCGCCATCTGCCGCAATATCGGTACACACATGATAGAAATGGGCTGGCGACTAGCGAAGGAAGCATCGCCCGCAAAGCGCGCGTCAAGTCTGACATCCGGCGCCACTACCGGCTCCAACGTGCGACGAACGTAGTACACGATGCTCTTTGGCACTTCAGAGAAGGACTCCAGTGGAGTCTCTCCTCTAAACAGCGATATCGATTCTTCAGATTCTCCCCCTTCAGCTTCCATATAAAGGGATTCGCCTCTCTCCAGCACGACCACGCCACGTTCCGCGCCCGTGTGAAGAACCATATTGCGAATCAGTTTTCGCAGCAGTTTGTCGAGTGTCACCTCTTCCGAAAGCGACCGCGTCACATCAAGCACCAGATCGATATCGATCAGACGGATAAACTCGTCCACGCTGAGCGTTGCGGCAGCTTCTGCGGCAGTTCCTGCCGCCATCTCGGGCGGGTTGGAGTTCAGGGCGGGAAACAGCGATCGCATTTGTTCCACTTTTGCCGCGCAGCCCCATGACTCATAGGCTGCCAACGCCTGTCGCGCATAGACTTCAATCAACAGGGTCCTGCCCGTTTCCATGCACAGCGAGGCAGCGCGCTCATAGGCAATGCCGACAAACGGATGACAGCCCAGCCGCCGCGCGTCCTCGCCGGCTCGTTCATACATGCGTAAAGACTGCTCCGCAGCGCCGGTCAAGCGGAAACGCTCCGCCTGGAGCAACCAGATTTTGTGCTGCGCCTCGGAGCGCGCCGCGCGAATACAACTGCCCAGTTCTCGCTCCGTCCTGCGAATCCGTCGTTCGGCCATGCGCCGCGCCGCTCCCCGCGCATTCTTGGCGCGGGCCACCGCTATCAGACCGACAAGCGTGATCCATTCCGTCGTGTAGATCGTAAACATCGTCTTTGGGTCCAGCTTGCGGATTTGGGAAATCGCCGTATTGCCTTCCTCGATGAATCCAAATATGTACAGTGCGCGCAAAAGCACCGTGCCCGCGCCTTGGGCTGTGGGCGCAACAAGGTATTGCGAAGCCCCCTGCAGGTACTCGAGCGGGCGCTGTCCCAGCAAAACCTCGATCACAGGGCAGTTCGCCTCATACAGACCCTGAAGCAACGAGTCCCCAGTGCGCTTCGCGATCGGTTGGTACTCTTGGATGCTTTCGAGCACCTCTGCAAGCGGTTTTCCGAGCAACCATACGGCAAGATAATGAAAGCCGGCGATGGGACCATGGATCATCAGATTGTCGGCGCGTTTGGCGTAGACGGCCGCTCGGTTCAGATACTTTAGGCTCGCTTGCAAAGCCCCGCTTCCCGGGTTGACAAACGCCGCAAATGTTAACGCGGCGCCCACCTGTATGGAGGAAATCTTGGAACGATTCGCGATCCGGATGGCCGTCAGGCCGAAAAATCGGGCTGTCTTGAACCGACGCAGCGCGGCGGCAGAGATCATCGCCAGATTGTTGAGACTGTTGGCGAATTCGGGGCTCATGCCGTATTGGAAATTGAGACGCATCATCGTAAAACCGATCGTCAGGAAGAAGCGGTCATCCACATGAAAGGCTGATGGAGTCATCGCCTGAAGCAGTTGCAGTTGCAGTTCCACGGAATGATTCGTCAGTGTACGACTCGCCAGAATCGACCGCATGCTGCGGCCCCTCCAGTGCAACAGCATTTGCCCGACAGACATCGCCAACCCCAGAGATTTAGTTCCGTAAATGACCAGACCAAGACGGCGAAGTCCCGCCAACGTCAGGTCCGCTACGTCCTGCCACCGTTCCTGATAGTCGAGCCAGAACATTTTCGTTCTGATCGCCTTGACAAACTGTTCCTCCGTGTTTGCTCGATCAAGAGCCTGCGCAAGAAAATCTTCGGCGAGTTGAAACCAGCGCACCGCGTAATGGCAAAGGGACAACTCGAAGTGCAGCGTCCACATCAGATCATGCATTTCCGTCCAATCATCAGGTGTCAACACGGCAATGCCGAGAGAGAAATACGAGATAGCCTGCTCGTGATGCAAAGTCTCCTTGGCAAGCAATCCCGCTTTCAGGGAGGAGCGCGCAAAAAACTCCCGGTCTTCTTCTGCGCGCCTGCCAAAACTCAGATGATACATTACCCGGAATACCGGTACAGCATCATTGTCCTCCCCGTCTTTAACGAGGCCGGCGATCTGATCGTGCATCTCCTTGCGGTGTTCTCTGTCGATGGACTCGTAGAAAGCCGCCCGCACTTCATCGTGAGAAAACAGGATGGGCCCCGTCTCCTCCTCCAGCGCCACAAATCCCCACCGCACCGCCGGGGTCATGCGAAGTTGCAGTTCCTCAAGGGACAAGCTGCAGAGGCTGGCGATGCGTCTGACAGTGCAGTCTGAGCCGAGACACGAACACCACTGCAGCAAGGCGCGCGTGTGTTCTGGCAATATCAACATCTGTTCACGCAGGAGTTGCAACATGTTGCGACTCATCGGTATTTGTTCAATCTCGCCGAATAGAATCTGCCATGTTCCCTGTTTCGAGTCAAAATACACCCAGTTACGCGCAATCAAATCCAAGAGAAACCGACGAACATAGAGAGGATTGCCAACCGTACGCGCGTGAATCATCTGCCCCAGTCTCTGCAGTTGCGCGGATGTGGTCGATGTAGTCTGTAACGTGTCAGACAGCATGCGAACGATGTCCCCGGCGGTCAGGGGCTTAAGAACGATGCGATGCTGTACGTCGAATAGTGGGTCCAAATAGTCAGGGTAGTGGCTTCTTGCGGCCAGTACGAACATCACGCCGGGGATGCGCTCTCCCGCAATGAAAGTAGTCATTAATTCCACCATATGATTGTCCGCCCAGTGCAGGTCATCCAGACACAGGAGCACCGGACGCACGGCGGCAAACTCCTGCAACAGAGAGCGCAGCGCCGCGTACACATGTTCCTTCATGTTCTCAGATTTGATCGAGTCCTGCCCCACGGTTCCCGCGAACAGAATATCCATTTCCGGAATAACGCCGGGGAGCAGAAAGGCGAAGGGCAGCCTGCGCAGTTTGCCCCTCCAGTTCTCTAACTCCTCGTCGTCGCTTGCCAGGATGCGTTGCACGAGAATGCGCAACGCATCGGCGAGCGGCGAATAGCCCGATCTCATCAACGAAGGTTCCACTTGCGCGTAAGCGATAAACGCTCCTGAAGACACCAGGGACTCTGTGAGATTTTTCAATAACGTCGTCTTGCCTGCTCCTGGATCGCCCATGATCACTGCCACAGGCGCCTGGCCTAATTCGGTTTCTCGCCACAGCCCGTTAAGAAGCTCTTCATTGGATTCGCGGGCATACAGTTTTCGCGATATCCGCAAAGCGCTTGGCACATCCGATAACCCAGGATAAAAAACGCGTTCGCCCTTCTGAAAAGACATGCTCCAATCTTCCAGATCAGAGACCAGACCGTACATGCTCTGATAGCGATCTTCAGGCAACTTCTGCATGCATTTCATGGCTATGTGGGAGACGCACGCAAGTTCGGACGCGGCAGAGACTGGCTTTGGCGTCAATGCGATATGAGCATGCACCCACTCAATGCGATTGTGCGCGACAAAGGGATATTCCCCCGTCATCATCTGATACAATAAGACTCCAAAAGAATAGATGTCGGTGCGATGATCGATCTTGCGCTGCATGCGACCGGTCTGTTCGGGAGCCATGTACGGCAATCGTTCCGGTTCAAATCCGGTCTGCTCACTTCCTTCATCGATTCGCATAATCGCTACAGAATTCCGTTCCAGCCCGATTTGAACACTTTGCGGCGTAAGATGTCCGTGAACGCCGCCTTCATCATGGATCTTTAACAATTCGCGCGCCACGGCAATGGAAATCTTGATAAATAACTCTCTTGCGACCGCGCCGCCTTCCAGCAACCCCACAAGGGTCGTAGACTGCTCTAATTGTTTCGATCCACTCACGGCCTCTTCGGACCCCATAATCGCTTCACACCGCACCCTCACCGTTAAATTTGTAGCCCGATCCGCGAATCGTTACAATATACTTAGGAATGGAAGGGTCTGGTTCAATCTTTTTTCTCAAATTACTGATGTGGACCATAACCGTGCGCGCATCACCCAAAGCAGGCGAGTTCCAGATATGATGAAACAGATCCTCCGGTCGAAACACCCGATCGGGATTCTGGGCCATCAACATAAGAATCTGAAATTCCTTGGCTGATAACGTAACCTTGGCATGAGGCGCAGATACCATAAAACATCCTTCATCAATCTCCAGATCTGAAATTCGAATCAGAGAGCCCGTTTGCCCCTGTTTTGTCGAAAGCCCCTTATAGCGGCGCAGTTGCGCCTTGACACGGGCAACCAATTCGCTGGGACTGAACGGTTTCGTCAAATAATCGTCCCCTCCAAGGGAAAGACCGAGGATCTTGTCCGATTCGGCGGATTTCGCGCTCATAAAGAGTATAGGGATATCCGTATATTTTCTTATCTCCTGACACAACTCAAATCCACTTGGACCAGGCAACATGATGTCGAGAAGCACCAGGTCAACGGACCCTTCCTGTAAAATATCAATGGCTTTCCAATCATGGGCCGTCAGAACCTCAAAATCATGCCTATACAAATAGAGAGATACCAGTTCGGTAATCTCATCGTCATCTTCGACAATAAGCACTGTATCTTTCATGATGCCAGGATCACCATCCCACGCTGATAAACGAAGACATACAATGAACTTATTATATATACAGACTATTATTCCTTCCGTCCAATGTCAACTCTTCTGTTCCAGTATATCTGTTCCGCCATCATCCCAGCGACGATTCAACATCGCCAGTAAGTTTGCCAATCGTTTCTTCCGAGTATATGGAGAATCCCTTGCCTCCTTCATGCTTGACTGCATACATGGCCCTATCGGCAGCCTGAATCAAAGTCTCAAAATTCTTGCCATCCTTAGGAAAGATACTAACCCCCAAACTCGCCGATACCCGAAATTGCCGACTGTCGATGGAGTACTCAACATCAAGGGATCGGCTTAACCGCTGGACAACGTTTGACACTGCATTACCGTGGCGAATGATGTCAGTCAGGATCACGACAAATTCATCCCCTCCGACGCGAACCACAACATCCTCCATACGAATGCGTCGTTTCAGTCGCTGCACAATCACGCGGAGAACGGCATCGCCGCACTCATGACCATACATGTCGTTGACCGTCTTAAACCCATCCAGGTCAATATAAATAAGTGCGAACGCGTCGCCAAATTCCTTCTGCAGACCGACACGATACCGCTCCAGAAACAACCGATTCAGCGCGCCCGTCAATGGATCGTGTATGGCCATGCGTTCCAGTTCGACAACATAGGCCAACATATCCGCCGCAAGCTGCATGGAATGCAACTCCGTTTTATTAAACTCGTAGGGTTCAACATTGGCAGTGCACAGAGTTCCGTAAAGCGTGCCATCCTGGAGTAGAATCGGCACCCCCATATAAGCGCCGATTCGTTGAGCAGCCAATGATTCGCCTTTCACATGGTTGGCGGTGTCTGCGATGACCAGCGACTGCGTCTGGTGCATAAGTTCAAAACCTGTGAGTTCTGAGAGACGCAGCACCGTCAGATCATTGGGGTTCTCGTCTTCTTTGTGGAACAGTCTCACCAGTGTGAAGAATCCGTCCTGCATCGTAACAATAAAGAATGTGGATGTAGGAATGATGTTGCTCAGTTGACTCAGGCTGTCGCGCAACGATCGTGTAAAATGGCTCCATGGCGCTATTCTCGGCATTTCCTACACCTCCTGACGATTGCGTACTATTGCTCAACCACGCCACAACAACACTCTAAAATGTCATCCCACTCCTGGAACCGCCGTATGCAATCTGCTTCCGACAGATTCGATCCCCGTTGCACTTCAATCGCCGCGAGATCTTCTTCAGCCAGAAATGCGTGCCATTGACCGGGTCGTATCCGAATCACATCTCCCGCCGTCACCATCGCCAGCCCGCCATCAATCGCCAACAGCCCCCGACCACGAATGACCGTCCAGACCTCCTCGCGAAACAGATGCTGATGATAGCTCATATTCGCCCCCGACCGCAGAGTGTTATGCCGCGTCAGAACCTCTGTTCCATCCGCCAGCGTGCAGCGATCCAATACGCGATAACTGCCCCAACGGCACTCCTCAAACATGGGACGTCCAGCAAACGGCGCCACCAGCCCCTTGATATCTCCTGCATGCTCTTTGTCCGCAACCAGGATGCCATCTGGACTTGCCACCACAATCATGTTGCGAAGCCCTGCCGCCACGACCGGAATATTCAACTCGTTAATCACATGGGAGTCTTCACAGCGTTCGGCGACGCCGTATCCTATAAAGTCATTTCTCAGTTCAGGAGCCAACACAGGCCAGGTGCCCATATCCTTCCATGCGCCATCGTAAGGAGTCACCACGATGGATCGGCTCGATTCAAGCACTTCGTAGTCGAAACTGCGCTTCGGCATCCGATCAAACTGTTCGACCATGTCCCGATAGGTGCTTGGATACCCCCGTTCGCGCAGAAGGTTGATCAGATAGGACGAGCGAAAACAGAACACCCCGCAATTCCAGAGCGCTCCTTCTGAAACCAAACGAGCTGCACGATCACGATCAGGCTTTTCCGTAAATGAAACGACATGTCGATAGGTAGACTGACTGTCCGACTGTTCGACGCGGATATAGCCAAACTGACTCGACGGACACGCCGGGCGAACACCGAGAAGAGCCAGATCAGCGCCGGAGTCGACAAGTGTCCTTTGCAGTTCCAGGATCGCTTGGAAGAAAGACTTGTCTACATACTGATCGACAGGCGCCACGGCCACCACTTCGTCCATCGGCGTCTCCTGCGCCAGATACAGTGTTGCCAAGGCGATGGCGGGAAACGTGTCCATGCGCTGCGGCTCCACGATCACACTCACATCGCCCAATTGGGAATAAATAATATCCGTTTGCGCATGTGAAGCGCAGACATAAACGTCTTCCAATGCATTCAAGTCCGTGAGTTGCGACCAGACTCGCTCCAACATGGAAACCATGTCACCCTGCTCGTTCTGCAGCACCCGCAGAAACTGTTTCGATCGCACATCGTTCGACAGAGGCCACAACCGTTTACCCGATCCACCCGAGAGAAGCACCAGTTTCACTCTTCTACCACCCACTTTCTATCTGTTGACGCGCTTCTCCTTGATCGTATGGCGCGTAAAGATTCACTGTCAGCGGAACTGGAAGCACAGGACAGCGCGACCTCAATCTCTCTATACTCCGCTTTCCATGTCCAGACATTATTGATGTAGAAATTCCAGATCATCGCAACAAAAATGCCTGCCCCGTTCGCAATGAAATAATCCACATGCATTCCGTACGCGAGCATCGAAAGCACCATGGCGTCGATGCCAATTCCCGTTAGAGAGGTGGCGACATATTTGCCGAATCGTTTTAGCCCCGGAGCGGACCTGGAATCATGCCAAGTCAACCTGTCATTCAAAACGAAGTTCGACACCATCGCAACAGCGCCAGCCAGAACGCCCGCCTGCCAGAAATCCATGTGTAGTTTTACCAGACCAACGTAAACCAGCATATTAACAAGGACGCCTGAAATTCCAACAGCGGCAAAAACGTACTTCCGCCGATCTTCGGAACTGGACACGATCAATTTGAAAATGTGCTTGAGATAGTTCCATTGTTCCCGAAGCGACATGTTTGACGACCCTGCTATCCTGGGCTGAAAACGGTACGGAATCTCCACAATCCGAGCGTAATTCCCATGTACAAGGATTTCAATTAAGACTTTCCACCCGATGGGCCGCAACCGCACGTTTTCCACGACACTCCGCCGCAAGAGAAAGAAACCACTGGTCGGATCTGTCACGCTGCGTACTCGCTTTAGAGTCGCCTGGCCAATAACTCGAGCGACCCAGGAAATCAACTTCCGAGACGGAGATAATCCCCCGTCGTCACCACCCGGCACAAAGCGACTGGGGATAACTATGTCGCAACCGATTTCCGCCGCGGCCATCATAGCCTTCAAAAGTTCCGGCGGATGCTGCATGTCAGAGTCCATGACTGCAATGAGTTCCCCACGGGCAAGTTCAAATCCACGCACAACCGCAGTTCCCAGACTTCGCTCATGCTCACGATGC
>JAJZEE010000146.1 GCA_021805735.1 Bacillota bacterium | reverse complement strand
ATTAGGCACGCCGCCAGCGTTCGTCCTGAGCCAGGATCAAACTCTCAAGCGTTGTGTTTCTGTGCGTTCTCCATCTTCGATACGTGTTTAGTTTTCAAGGATCAATCCCGCTCCGTTTCCCCTCTTCCAGGGAACCATTTCGGTCTTTCCTCGCCTCTCGTTCGCGGCGACAAAACGTAATATAGCACAGCCGACTGAGCAGTGTCAACCGCAGTTTGACGCTTTTGTCTTTGGTCGGACATTTTAATTCTACCATATTTCACAACAATCACCGGACTGATTATTCGGATCACACAGTCATAGAACCACATCGCAGCATGTTCAATCACCACGACTGAAGCTGGTCGAAATACTGAGCATCTCTTACTCACGATCAGCCACCACTAAGCATACTCTACGGTGAGCCCATCGGCGAGTGCAGCTAAAGGGATACAGTGCAATGCGCCGCCTGGCGGGCTCACCTACATAGCGGCCTACTGGCCATCCGGTTTTCTGGCGACGAGATCTGTTCCCCCGTCCCGAGGACTGGACACCCCCATGTCGGGAGCCATATCATCCGGTGAATAGGACGCCATCGACTGGAACAGCAACGGTTCTGACTGAGGCGTCTCCAAAATGAGGGCCGACGTGTCGTGCAGACTGTCTATCCATGAACGTTCCTCAAGAGTTAACTCAGCCTTCTCCAGGAGGTCCGGTCGTCTGATCTTCGTTCGAATGATGGACTGCCTGCGTCGCCAACTCGCCATTTCCTTATGGTGCCCAGAAAGAAGAATGTCGGGCACAGTCAATCCCCGGAAGTCACGAGGACGCGTATATTGTGGAAACTCAAGCAATCCGCCGGAAAAGGAATCCGCAGCCGCGCTCTCGCCATTGCCCAGCACACCTGGCAGGAGGCGGACCACAGCATCTATGACAACCAGAGCTGCGAGTTCTCCCGATGTGAGAACATAGTCCCCAATCGAAATTTCATCGTCCGCCAAATGAACCCTTATCCGCTCGTCGAAGCCCTCATAATGACCGCATATAAGGATCACATGGCTGTACAGGGTCAAGTTGTGGGCAACAGCCTGTGTAAACGGCCGCCCCTGGGGAGACATGAGAACCACTCTGGGCCGGGACGGCTCTGCCTCGGCAATCGCTTCGACCGCCCGAAATAGAGGCTCAGGTTTCAACACCATTCCGGCGCCGCCCCCAAATGGAGAATCATCGACTGTACGATGTCGGTCGGTGGCAAAGTTCCGAAAGTTAGTCAGATGGATGTCAACAAGACCCTGAGCCTGAGCCCGACCCACAATGCTGGCGGACAGCGCTCCGGTCATCATTTCGGGAAAGAGAGTCAATACGTGTATCTTCATCCAGTTGACACGCTCATTTCAACCGACCCTGTATATCCGAGTCAGTCTGTCCTGTCGCCTGATCGCCGTCCCGATCAAATCGGATATCCATGATCCCCGGTAAGATTGGTACACGTCAATCATGCGGGCCTAGTCCAGCAAGCCGGGCATCAAGTACGCATCAATTCGTTTGGCTTCAATATCGACGCGTAAAATACAGTCCGGGATCGCAGGCAGAAGAATGTCTCTGCCACTTTCGGTTTTGACCACGTATACGTCATTTGCCCCGGGCGAAAGCACATCTACCAGCACGCCAAGCCTATCTTCATCAGTATAGACGGCGCACCCAATCAAATCGTGGATAAAATACTCTCCTGGAGGCAGTGTGGGTAACTGCGACTGCGTAACCTTCAGTTCACAACCGCGAAAGGCCCGTACGTCGTCGATCGATGCGTACCCGACAAACGACACGACATAAATGCGGTTCTGTTTGCGCGCGAACTGCACCTCCAGGTTAGTAACAGTCTCATCAGGGCGCATAAGCAACAACTGGGATCCAGTCGCAAATCGCAGTTCTGGAAAGTCTGTGCGAGGAAAGACGCGCACATCACCCTTCAGCCCATGCGCACCGACTACGACGCCAACCGTGAACGTGGGTTCCGTCTTCAATCAGCCAACCACCCCTGCATCAGTAACATCCCTGCCAAGCTCAGGAACGGGTTCCATTACAGTGATTGCCCATTGCGGCGAATTTCAACCACCACGCCATCCTTGACCACGATTTCGCCGCCGAGCAGAACGGCTTCCCAAGAATCCCCTACCTGAACATCGACAGTCGTCTCCACCGTGCCATTTGGAACCTCGGCGTTAAGGTCCATTTGCTGAATTTGCGATAATTGTGCAATGAGTTGCTCGCGCCGTTGCACACGCTGCATGCGCTCCATTTCGATCTGCTCTTCAGTCGCCTTAACGGCTGCGTCGCCCTGTTTTTCAGCATCCCTGAGCAATTGTTTCGAGCGAAACTCAAGCTCTTCAAGTTCCGCTATCGTACTATTGATAAGTCTGCGCAATTCCGCTAGCCAATTCTGCTTTGTCTCTTCCGTCAAGATCATCTTGACGGTAACCGGTTGGCGAATGGTCAACAAATGAAACACTCCCTCAGACAATATGTACTTCGTGGCTCTCCAAAAAGGGAAATCGGGGACATGACGTCACCGTCCGTCCCACCCTTACAGAATCTCGATACTTACTCGGCGATTATCCTGGAGGGAGGCCGCCGAAACGACCGTTCGCATCGACTTTACGATACGTCCGCCCTTGCCGATCACCTTACCCACATCCGAAGGAGCGACTGAGATCTGGTACACAAGCCCCTTCTCGCTCTGCACCTCATACACACGCACTTGATCAGGTTCATCGACGAGTCCACGCGTTATGAGTTCCACCAGTTCTCTCACAGAGATCGCCTCCGGTCAGCAAACTCTTGGATCAACGCCCGCTTGCAGATTACTTTCCCTGACGCAGTTCGTGCAGTTTCTTCATGATTCCAACCTGGCTCAATAGATGTCTGGCGGAATCCGATGGTTGCGCGCCCGTCTGCAACCAGTAGATGGCCCGCTCTTCCTTGATCGCAATCTGAGCTGGTTCAGTCAAAGGATTGTACGTGCCAATCTCCTCTACGAAACGACCATCCCGCGGTGATCTGGAGTCTGATACCACAACTCGGTAAAACGGGGATTTCTTTGCGCCAATGCGCTTTAAGCGAATTTTCACTGCCACTTGTCTCACCTCCTTGCAAAGTCAACTGCATCCGACTGAATGAAACTAACGCCTGCGCTTTCCCTTTCCGCTTCCAGGGTGTCCGAAAGTGCTTCTGCCCTTCACCTGTCCGGCCAAATTACTGAGCGCGCGAGCAGAATTTTTCCCCATGCCGGAAAACTGCTTCATAAGTTTTCGCATCTCATCAAAGCGTCTGAGCAACTGATTCACATCTCTCACTTCGGTGCCGCTGCCTTTGGCAATGCGCACTCGGCGCCCGGAACTCTTCATCACAAGTTCCGGATTTTTCCGCTCTTTAACGGACATGGAGAGAATAATGGCCTCGATCTTCCTGAACTGCCCTTCATCAACAGAATTGCCCTGCAAGTTTTTATTTAGCTTCCCCATCCCTGGAATCATGCCAAGAAGCTGATCCAGCGGTCCCAGTTTACGCATCTGTTGCAATTGCGTCAAGAAGTCTTCCAGCGTAAATTCGTTGCGCCTGAGCTTCGCCTCCAGCGCGCGCGCGTCGTCTTCGTTGATGGTGGCCTGCGCCTTTTCGATCAGGGTCAAAACGTCCCCCATCCCGAGAATCCGCGACGCCATGCGGTCCGGATGAAACGGCTCAAGAGCATCCGGTTTCTCGCCAATTCCCACGAACTTGACCGGACATCCGGTAACGTGCCGCACCGTGAGAGCGGCGCCGCCTCGCGTATCGCCGTCAAGTTTGGTTAAAATCGCTCCAGTGACCCCTATTTGCTCGTGAAACTGTTTCGCGACATTGACCGCATCCTGACCTGTCATAGCGTCAATCACCAGCAGTGTCTCGTCAGGTTCCGCAATCGCCCGCACCTGGCGAAGCTCGTCCATAAGTTCCTCGTCAATGTGCAGCCGCCCAGCCGTGTCAATAAGAACATAATCATACCCGCCGCGGCGCGCCTCGTCCAACGCGCGCCGCGCGATCTCCGGAGGCGGCACGTCGGACCCCGGAGCGAATACGGGAACGTCGATCTGCGCCCCAAGCACCTGCAACTGTTGGATGGCGGCCGGCCGATAAATATCCGCCGCCACAAGCAACGGGCGGCGATGTTCCGAGAGCGCAAGATAACGCGCGAGTTTGGTTGCGGCAGTTGTCTTGCCCGCACCCTGAAGACCTACCAGCAGAATCACCGTCGGAGGTTTGGACGCGTTCGCCAGTTTGGCCTGTCCTCCGCCCATGAGCGCTGTGAGTTCGTCATTGACAATCTTGATGACCTGCTGCGCAGCGGACAGGCTTTGCAAAATCTCCTGGCCAACTGCCCTTTCGCGAATGCGGTCCGTCAGTTCTTTGGCCACGGCATGGTTGACATCCGCCTCAAGCAACGCTCTGCGAATCTCCCGCAAGGCTTCCTTCACGTCGTCTTCCGTTAACCGTCCTTTACCACGCAGACGCTGAAATGCTGACTGCAAGCGGTTCGTCAAAGTGTCAAACAACCCGCGTCACCCCTCTACGCATCCTCTTCATCCACCTCGATCGCCTGCAGACGGTCGAGGAGATCTTCTCTCACCCCATATTCCGCCCGCAATTGCTCCGCGACCCCAAGGATACGCTTGCGACGGTCTACAGCAGCTGCGAGGAATCCCAGTCTCTCCTCGTACTCGGTCAGTTGTGCCAAGGTTCGCCTCATAACATCGTGAACCGCTTGTCGGCTGATGCCAAGTTCCTCCGCGATCTCGGCCAGCGACCAATCGTCAAAGAAACGCAACTCCACCGTCTTTCGCTGACGCTCCGTAAGCAGCGCCCCATAATAGTCGTACAGCAAATGAGCTTCGATCGTCTTGTCAAACACGTCGCATCCGCCCATTTCTTCATTGGACGCCGAATCGCTCCCTTTACTTTACACAGTTCAGGGATGCCTGTCAAGGAAATATACTTGTCACCCAAATCGCACACACGAGACCGGGCTGTGTGAAGGGCATCTTCGTCCACTTCTGTCGCTATGATCGCGAAACATCCGCCCCGTCGAAGAGAGCTGCGGAAAACGCCGACGCGGAAAACGGCTCAAGATCACCCAAATGTTCACCAACAGTGACCCATTTGACGGGCAAGCCCAGTTCCTGAAAGATGGCGATCACCACCCCGCCCTTGGCGGTTCCATCGAGTTTTGTCAGGACGATCCCCGTAACATGGGCAATTTCTTTGAAGAGTTTGGCCTGCACGATCGCATTTTGTCCCGTTGTGGCATCGAGCACGAGAAGCGTTTCATGAGGCGCCTCTGGGATCTCGCGAACGATAACCCGGTACATCTTCTCCAGTTCCGCCATCAGGTGCGTTTTGTTTTGCAAGCGCCCCGCTGTGTCACAGATCAGCACATCGGCTTTGCGGGCCCGCGCCGCCTGAATGGCGTCGAAAATCACGGCCGCTGGATCAGATCCCGTATTTTGTTTGACCACATGGGCGCCGCTGCGTTCACCCCACACGCACAGTTGTTCAATGGCAGCCGCCCGGAAGGTGTCACCCGCAGCCAGTATGACACGTTTACCTTCTTGGCGGAACCGATGGGCCAGTTTGCCAATCGTGGTAGTCTTACCGGCTCCGTTGACGCCCACCACCAAGATAACCGTCAACCCCTGTGACGCGAGGTGAAGTTCGGTTTCACCCTGATCCAGAATCTCATTGACCAGACTTTGCAGCACCGGAATCAACTGATCGGCTGTCGCCAGTTTCTGCCGTCGCGCCTCCCGCGCAAGTCGATCAAGCAGGTATTGCGTGGTGCCAACGCCCACATCCGCAGACAATAGAGCGTCTTCGAGTTCCTCGTATACCGAATCATCAATCTTGCGGCGGCTCAACACGCCACCGACGCGCTCCGTGAACACCGTGCGCGTCTTTGCCAATCCTTCCTTCAATCGATCAAAAAACCCCATGACTCTCACTCAACCTTCTGCGTGGAGAGTTCCGCGCCGCGATCGTTATGCCGTCGCAGGTTCATCATCCAACACGCGCACTGATACCAGCTTTGATACACCTGAATCCTGCATGGTAACGCCATACAGCACATCCGCCGCCTCCATCGTTCCCCGTCTGTGAGTGATCACCACGAATTGAGTTCGTTCGGAGAAACCCCGCAGATAATCAGAGAACCTGGCGACGTTGGCCTCGTCAAGCGCGGCCTCAACTTCATCAAGAACACAAAAGGGAACCGGCTTGACGCGCAATATGGCGAACAGGAGGGCGAGCGCGGTGAGCGCCCGCTCGCCTCCGGACAAAAGCGACAGAGTCTGCATCTTCTTGCCCGGCGGTTCCGCCACAATCTCAATGCCAGACAGCAGTGGCTGCGTCTCATCGACAAGAAACACATCGGCTCGGCCACCTTCGAAGAGCGCGCGAAACACTTCGCCAAAATGCTGACGAACCGAGTCAAACGTCTCGAGAAATCGCTTGGACA
Organism: Bacillota bacterium; assembly: GCA_021805735.1. GTDB lineage: Bacteria > Bacillota > Bacilli > Alicyclobacillales > SLC66 > JAKADD01. The sequence continues at coordinate 1,088 of JAJZEE010000146.1, read as the reverse complement.
TCTCAGTGTCGATTTCCGCAATCAGTGCGTGCAGCTGTTCTCTTGCCGTCAGAAGATCCTGTTCCTGTGACTGCAGGAACGCATGGCGCTCACTAATGCGATCATATTCTTCGATGGCGCCGATGTTAACGTCTCCGAAAGCGTCGATTCTACGCTTTAACTCCTGCAGTCGCTGCCTGGCCTGCGCCAGGGGTTGATCGAGCCGATATCGCTCAGTGGCCAGGTCTACCCCAAGTCCAAAATCCTCTCGAAGCGTCGTCAGTTTCGCGTCAAGCTCCACGTCGATCTTGCCGAGTGCAATGTCACACGCGTTGATGCGTCCTTCCAACTGGCGAGTTTGCGTCCGCCAGTTGTCGCGCACGCACTCCGCTTCATCCAGTTTGCGCTGACAATCGCCCCGCGCATCCCTGCTTCGGGAAATCGCCGTCTGACACTCGTCGCGCGCCCTGGAAACGGTCTTTGCGGCGAGCTCAGAGTGTTGCAACTCCTCGCGCAGTTGGGCGATGCGTAAAATGGCGACCTGCTGCTGATCGTTCACAGCCTGATGCTCGCCCTCGATGGCCTTGCGGCGATTGGCGAGACTCAGGCGCGCCTGATCGGCCCCGCGCAACGCCTCTTCCTGTTCGGCCAGTAAGACGCGCACCTGCACCAGCGCGTCGTTGTGTCCAGCGATCATCGTCTCGTGTTCCTCGATCTCGCGTTCAAACTGCGCCACGGTTCCTTCAGCCATGTCGACCTCGCGCCCCATATGGCCAAGGGAGGTTTGCACCTCCTCAAACCGTACGCTGACTGCTTGACCGTCCTCGAGCTGAATCGCGTACTCCTGGTTTAAAGCTGTCACTCTCTCATTCGCCGCCGCCAGGCCTGCCGCCGTCACCTGGAGGCCTGCCCCGAGGTCTCGCTGCAGGCCTTCATTGTGGGCAATCCGCGCCTGCTCTTCAGTCAATTGGGTACGGAGACTCTTAACGGCCGCTTCCTGCGCGACTCGGCGATCTTCAAAGGCCATCACTTTCTCGGCCAGAGCCTCTCCCTGTTCACTGAGGGCCGCGATCTCGCGGGTGCGTCCGAGGATGGTCACCCCGCGCTTG